>JANNFT010000200.1:0-4893 GCA_031380185.1 Pseudomonadota bacterium | reverse complement strand
ATTTGCCTGCCGAATGTTGCCGTGTGGTTGCTACGCAAGGACCAACCCGACATGCCGCGTCCCTATCGGGCGCCACGCGGCATGATTGTCGCAGGTCTGGTTGCCAGCGCTATATGGGGAATTTCCGCGGTGCTGGGCTTCCAACAGTTTGGCATGAAGACCGTCCTCATCGGTGTGTTGTTTGCCTATTCCGGCGCCGCGTTGTATGCGTGGCGCATCTTCAATGACCGCCGCGCCGCGGGTTTGCCCGGTATTGCGAACACGCTCCACATTAAACTGACGGGCGCCATGTTAGCTGTGCTCGCGCTTGATGCCGCCGGATATCTGTTGGCTGTCTCCAGCATGCCGCAGCAAAACAGTGTAATGGTCAGCGCACTGGAGGATATATTCGTCGTTGTCGCGATGCTGACGATCACCGTTGGCCTAGTGTTGCCGGGCATGATTGCCCACGCGGCGATGGAAGTGCGCGACGCCGCCAGTCATCTGGCTCTGACGACCATGAAGAATTTCTCGCATGCGTTACGCGCCTTGGGGCGTGGCGATCTTGATGCACCGGTCGCGCAGGCGGATTTCGCTCCGCTGAAGCTCACGTCGCGCGACGAATTGGGCGAGATGGCGGAAAGTTTCAATCAGTTGCAGTATGAGATTGGTCGCGCGTCGATCAGCTTAAATGAAACACGCGAAGAATTGCGTCTGGCGCGGCATGATTCCCTCACCGGCTTGATTACCCGGCGCGAATTCGAGCGAAGACTGGAAAGCGCGCTCGGCCATGTGGCGCGTGAACCGATCTGGTACGCATTGCTCTTTTTCGATCTGGATCACTTCAAAGTAGTCAACGACACCTGCGGCCACGCCGCCGGCGACGAACTATTGCGCCAGATCACCGTAATGTTAAGGACCGAGATTCGGCAGCGCGATAGTCTAGCGCGCCTCGGCGGCGATGAATTCGCCGTACTCTTGGAGAACTGTTCCCGCGACCCGGCGGAACGGATCGCAGGGAAGTTGTTGAGCGCGGTCCAAGGCATGATGTTTGTTTGGGAAAAGCAAGTTTTCAAAATCGGATTTAGCGTCGGCATCGTCAATTTCCATGATGGAAAAAGGAATTCGATCGAGGTGATGCGCGCCGCTGACGACGCTTGTTATGTCGCAAAGAAGAAGGGCCGTAACCGCATTCACGTGCACGAGCTCGGAGATCATGAAGTATCGGCGCGTCAGGAAGAGCTTGATTGGATCGGCCGAATCCGCCGCGCCATCGATGACAGCCGGTTCTGTATGTACTCCCAGGAAATGACGCCAATTTCCGGCCTGGGCAACGACGAAGACCATCGGGAACTGCTGGTGCGCATGATCGATGATGACGGCAGCTTGATCGAACCGACGGCGTTTATTCCGGCGGCGGAGCGTTTCAATCTAATGCCGGCGCTTGATCGCCTGATCGTCGCCGCTTCGCTTGACTATTGTGCGAAACTATTCGCAACGAACGCGACAACCAAAAAAATGCGCTGGTCTATTAATCTTTCGGGCGCCTCATTAAACGATGAGGCTTTTTTCGAGTTCGTGCGCGGCCAATTCGGGCGGTTGCGCATTCCGTACGAAACGATTTGTTTTGAAATTACGGAGACCGTCGCGATTACTAATTTCAGGCGGGCGCAGAAGTTTATCACTGAGTTTAAGAACCTCGGTTGTCGATTCTCTCTGGATGATTTCGGCAGCGGAATGTCGTCCTTCGCGTATCTCAAGCATCTACCGGTGGACTATCTTAAAATTGACGGCGCGTTCATTCAAGATATCTTGGACGATCCCATCGACCGCGCCATGGTGGAAGCGATCAACAAAGTTGCACAACTCATGGGTGTGCAAACCATCGCCGAATTCGTGGAGAATAACGATCAGTTGGCGTTATTGCGACAAATCGGCGTCGACTACGCGCAAGGCTATGGCGTGTCGCGGCCGCAATTATTATTTACGTTTAGCGATACGAGGAACACGGTTAAACCCTCCGCTTCAATCCTCGCGTAATTTATTCAGCGCGCGTATTCATGCGCCTTTGGGCTAGGATCCCGCCAGGAAATCCGCCGCAATCGTATTAGGTCAAAGCTGTTTCGTTCGCCGATAGCAACTGGAGAATTCCATCCAGTGCAATTTCGACCGATTGGCGGCGTACTTCGGTTCGGTCGCCTGGAAGCAAATGTCTCGCGCTGCCGAGCGCGGTAGCGCCGTTCGCCCAAGCGAAACAGACGGTGCCGACGGGTTTGTCCGGCGTACCCCCGCCGGGTCCGGCGACGCCGGTAACGGCGACGCTAACTTGTGCGTGGCTATGTTTCAACGCGCCGAGCGCCATTTCGCGCGCGGTTTCTTCGCTGACGGCGCCGTGTTGCTGCAACGTTGCTGCCGCCACACTCAACACTTCACGCTTTGCAGCGTTGCTGTAGGTAATGAAACCACGCTCGTACCAATCGGAGCAGCCGGCGACGGCGGTGATCGCCTCGCCGACCCAGCCGCCGGTGCACGATTCCGCAGTGACCAACAGCAGCCCGGCGTTTCTTAGCGTGCGTCCGACCGCCATTGAAAGTTGTTCGAGTCGTTGATCAACCATGGAAAAATCGTTTTAGAAATTGCAATATGAGAATGGCGTACATCGCCGCGAGGAGATCGTCGAACATCACGCCGAAGCCATTTTTGATGTGGCGATCCGCCAGGCGAATGGGAAAGGGTTTCAGAATATCCATGACGCGAAATAGCGCAAACGCAAGAACATACCAGGCCCAACCAAACGGCGTGCACGCCAGGACCAGCAACATCGCGACGACTTCGTCCCAGACCAACGCGCCGTGATCGACTACGCCAAGATTGCGGCCGGTAATCGCACAACTCCAGATTCCAATCAGAAACAAGACGGCGATAATCACGAATTGAGCCCATAGAGCATGCGTAGCCATCAAGCCAAAAAAAATCGGATAGGCAACCAGCGTTCCCGCCGTGCCGGGCGCGAAAGGGGCGAGCCCCGACCCAAAGCCAAGTGCAATGAAATGCGCCGGGTGCCGGCGCAGGAACACAAGCGATACCGGCGTTGATTTAGCTGAAGTGGTCAAACGATTTGAGATTCAAATTAACGGCAAGACCTTGCCTGTCGAGGGCGGTCAAGCCTGATCCCGAAACGATTTGTCCGATCGGCGCCAGGGGCAAGGCCAAGCGTCGCGAAATTTCGCGGATCGTCTCGCTGCGTTCGGCGGTAGCGGTGAAGCACAACTCGTAATCGTCTCCACCGGCCAGCAATGCCTGCCGGCCCCATGATTGTCCGATATACGGCGACAATTCATCGGCGCACGGTATGTCGTGTAGACGAATTTCTGCAGCAACACCGGATCGTTCCAAGATGTGACCCAGATCGCCGCACAATCCATCTGAAACATCGATCGCGCTGTTGGCAATGCCATGGAGAGCCAATCCCAGAGCCACTCTTGGCGATGGGTTATGCAATCGAACAGCGCATCGATCGAATGCCTGCTGCGCTAGCGATATTTTGTTTTGCAGGTGTCGTAACGCCAGCGCCGCGCCGCCCAACGCGCCGGAAATCCATACCGTATCGCCGACCCGCGCGCCATCGCGTCGCAATGCGCCGGTGCGGTTAATTTCGCCTATGATTTGAACGCAAATATTTAATGGACCCCGCACCGTATCGCCGCCCACCAATTCAATATCGTACTCATCCGCCATTGAAAAGAAACCGTCGGCGAAGGGCGTCAGCCAGGATTCGTTCGCCTCCGGCAGGGCAAGGGATAAGGTCGCCCAACGTGGCAGTGCGCCCATCGCGGCCATATCGGAGAAATTCACCGCCAACGATTTTCGTCCAAGAAAATAGGGATCGGCATCGGCAAAAAAGTGTCGACCCGATACCAACATGTCCGTCGAAACAGCCAGCTCTTTTCCGGGGGTAACAGGCAGTAACGCGGCATCGTCACCAATGCCAAGCGCTGCGTTTTTCGTAGTGCGCGTAAAAAAACGCCGGATCAGATCGAATTCCCCGAGGGGCATGGCTGGCAGTCAATGTGGGTTGACTTCAACGCCGCGAACTTGCGCGGCGAGTTTGTCGAGCACGCCGTTAACGTATTTGTGGCCATCGGCGCCACCGAAACTCTTTGCGAGCTCAATCGCTTCATTGATCACGACGCGATAGGGGATGTCGATTTGATAAATAAGTTCGTAGCTTGAAAGCAAAAGGATTGCGCGCTCAACCGGGCTGAGCTCGGAAAATTTCCGGTCGATACAGGGTGTGAGCGCCGCTTGCAGTTTCTCTGACTCTTTAATCGTGCCTGGAAACAATACGCCGAAATAGGTTTGGTCGGCTTTATCGTAGTCCTTACCTTCAACAAATTGCTTCTCGATGAATGCCACCGTTTGCCCCGACAACTGCCACTGATACAGCGCTTGTAATGTCAATTCGCGCGCGCGACGACGGGCTGATTTCACTGAATTTGTTTCAACAGATTAGCCATCTCGATCGCCGCCTTGGCGCAGTCGGCGCCTTTTTCGGCAACGCGCGCCAGCGCTTGCGCATCGGTGTCGGTAGTCAGGATGCCGTTGGCGATCGGAATGCCGGCATCGAGTTGAACTTGGGTAATTCCTGCCGCGGATTCGTTTGAGACGATTTCGAAGTGATAGGTTTCGCCGCGAATCACCGCGCCTAGGGCGACCAGCGCATCAAACTTTCCGCTTTGCGCCATCCGTTGCAGGGCGAGCGGAATTTCCAGCGCGCCGGGAACGGTGGCGACGCAGACGTCGTCGTCCGCCACGCCATGGGTTTTCAAAGTCGTAAGGCAGGCCTGAAGTAATCCGGCGCCGACTTCCGTATTAAAACGCCCTTGCACTATGCCTATGCGCAAGCCGCGTCCG
>JANNFT010000020.1:0-1949 GCA_031380185.1 Pseudomonadota bacterium | reverse complement strand
CGGGCGTGCGGATCGAACCGCCAATGTCGCTGCCGAGTTCGAACGGCGTCATGCCGACGGCAACCGCTGCCGCGGCACCGCCCGAGGAGCCGCCGGGCGTGCGACTGACGTCCCAAGGATTGTTGCTCGTGCCGAATAAATCGTTGAAGGTTTGCACATCGCCGGCAAAAATCGGCGTGTTGGTTTTCCCGATGATCACGGCGCCGGCGTTAATGAGGCGTTGCACGGCATCGGCATTGGTTGCGGGAACATGGTCCCGCCACTGTGGCGCGCCGCAGGTGGTCTTAAGGCCGGCTGTTTCGAATGAATCTTTGATGGTGATCGGAAGGCCGTGCAATGGGCCTACGAATTCGCCGTGGGTCGCCATCGCATCGAGTTCTCCAGCGCGCTGTCGCGCACGTTCAACGTCAAAGGTTACGACCGCATTCAGCTTGCCGTTGAGCGCATCGATACGCGTGAGTTGAAGATCGAGCAGCTCGCGGCTGGAGATTTCTTTGCGACGAATTGCCGCGGCTAATGCCGTCGCGGATTGCCAATGACGTTTAGTCATGACCAAAGTTTGGAGAGGTAGGGTGGATCAAAGCGCGAAGCGCTGGATCCACCAGACCCTTGGCGATTGTCGATGCCGGTGCGTGGTGGATCCGCTTCGCTTGATCCACCCTACAACGGCATGCGGGGTTCATGGTCCCGCGCGACAAAAATCTAGTTGAATAAATCCGGCTGTTCCTTGCTAATGCGATCCCAAAGCGGCTGGAATTGATACCACCCCGCTTCATGGGTGCCGATTTGTTTTTTTGTTAACTCCGCATTGGCGCGATCAATCAAGACCGGCTTCCCTGCTGCCTCTGCGAGCAATTGCGCTTGGCAGGAACGTTCCATCGTGATGAACCACCACACCGCTTCATCGACGCTGGCGCCGACGGTGAGATTGCCGTGGTTTTGCATGATGCAGGCTTTCTGTTGACCAAGGGATTCGGCGATGCGATCACCCTCTTCCACGTTATAAACCACACCGTTAAATTCGGTGTAGACGGAATGGTCTTCGAAAAAAACGCAGGCATCTTGCGTCAGCGGATCGAGTGGACGACCGAGGGTCGACCAGGCTTTGCCATAAAGCGAATGGGAATGCGCCGCTGCCGTCACGTCGGGCCGCGCTTTGTGGATGCGTGAATGAATCGCGAACGCTGCGGTGTTATAGGTATGTTTGCCTTCTAAAACTTTTCCGGCGTGATCAACGAGAATCAAATCCGAAACGCGAATTTGGCTGAAATGCATACCGAATGGATTGACCCAAAAACATTCATTGTATTCCGGATCGCGCATCGTGATGTGGCCGGCCACGCCTTCGTCGAAACCAAATTTTGAGAACAAACGAAAGCCCGCCGCGAGGCGCTCTTTCATATGGCGGCGCTGCTGCTCCACGGTCGCGAAGGTCGGTACTTGGTGCATCGGGCGGTTGACTTCGAATTCGTTCATGAGTTTCTCCTTTTCGTTAAGGAACTAACACTACTTTACCGGTGACTTTGCGTTGCATCATGTCGTTCAACGCTGTCGCAGCTTCTTCCAGGCGATATTGTTTCGATACCAGCGGTTTCAATTTTCCAGCGGTATACCAGGCGCCGAGTTCTTGCAGCGATTCGACGTTAAGTTTTTTCTCGCGGCGCGTGAAGTCACCCCAAAATACGCCGACGATGGAATTGCCTTTGAGCAAGGTTAGATTCAGCGGAATTTTCGGAATTTCCCCCGACGCAAAACCGACAACCAAAAATCGTCCTTTCCAGCCTGTCGAGCGCAACGCCGGTTCTGAATATTGACCGCCGATCGGATCGTAAACCACGTCTACACCCTTATCGCCGGTTAGTTCTTTGATGCGCCCGCGCAAATCTTCCGTTGAATAATTGATCAACTCGTCGGCGCCGTGGGCTTTGCAGACGGCGAGTTTTTCGGCG
>JANNFT010000155.1:0-9954 GCA_031380185.1 Pseudomonadota bacterium | reverse complement strand
GAGGGGCTCAGATGAAACCGGTGGGTAGTAAGGTATAAACTAACGAAGCTCTGAATAAGTCCGATTTCGTCGCGATACTGCGTTACTCACAAAAAATATCTTCTTGCATAGCTATCATATGCTGCGTCGATATTTTTTGCTTGCGCCTTGTCTCTCTTAGAACTCGAACTTATTTAGAGCTTCCCTAAGCCACATGCAGCACGGGCCGCGGCAACTCTTCGCGGTTTACCATGAACCATGCCTCGCGGCGCATTGATATTGCCGCTTGCCATGATCCTAGAAACGGCACATGTTGTGAAGAATTTTATTGGAACCATGATGTTGAATAACCGAAGGAGCGGTCAACTGCCGTTTCTAGGATGATATGTCCGAAGAGGCAATCTGGGCGCGGGTATCCAGTTATACCGAAATCAATTCGGTATCCTCAGGCAAATTCCAATAAAAGGTCTTTAGCAGCGATGGCGTCGCCCGGTTTGACGTGGATTGCTTTGACCACGGCATCTCGTTCGGCGCGCAGCATGCTTTCCATTTTCATCGCTTCGATCGACACCAACGGATCACCTTTTTTGACCGCCTGAGCGACGCGTACGGAGACGGTGACGATAGCGCCGGGCATCGGTGCGCCGACCTGGCTGATGTTATCGGGATCAACTTTTAGTTTCTGTTTCGCGGCGACGGCCATGCCTGCTTTCGGTATCCGCACGACTCGCGACTGGCCGTTCAGTTCGAAAAATAGTCGAGCGTGGCCTTCATCGTCCAATTCCGCGTTGCCTTGCAGGCGAATCACCAGAGTCTTGCCGCGGGCGATGTCGACGGCGATCTCTTCGCGATCTTTCAATCCATAGAAAAACGCACTGCTGGGCAACACCGATACATCGTCGTAGTCGCGCAAATGCGCGGCGTAGTCGCAATACACTTTGGGGTACATCAGATACGAAGCCAAGTCGCGGTCGCTGATTTTGTGACCGACTATTTTTCCCGCTTCGGCACGCTTGGCGCCAAGGTCCGCGGGCGGCATGAATTTTCCGGCGCGGCCGGCGAGTGGCTTAGCGCCCTTGAGTATTTTTTTCGTGAGCGCTTTTGGAAATCCATCTGCGGGAAAGCCGAGTTCGCCTTTAAACATTGATACGACGGAATCGGGAAATGCCACTTCGCGCTGCGGATCAAGTACGGCCTCACCCGACAAATCATTCGCCACCATGAACAGCGCCATGTCGCCGACGACCTTTGAGGTTGGCGTCACTTTGACGATATCGCCGAACAGCAAATTGACTTCCGCGTAGGCCCGCGCCACTTCGGGCCAGCGGTGTTCGAGGCCCATGGAGCGCGCTTGTTCGCGCAAGTTGGTGTATTGGCCGCCGGGCATTTCGTGCAGATACACGTCCGATGTGCCGGCGCGCATCTCGGCCTCGAACGGAGCATAGCAGCGGCGCACGCCTTCCCAATAATGCGATAAGGTTTTAAGCGCGGTAAGGGGAACATTAGGATCCCGTTTGCCGCCTGCCAATGCCGCGACAATCGAACCTAAATTCGGTTGCGAGGTAAGGCCGCTCATGGCATCCATCGCGCCGTCGACGGCGTCGACACCGGCGTCAATTGCCGCAAGCACGCTCGCAGCGCCGATTCCGCTGGTGTCATGGGTATGAAAGTGAATCGGCAACCCGATTTCGTTTTTAAGCGCTTTGACCAGCGCCTGCGCCGCGCGTGGCCGGCACACCCCCGCCATGTCCTTGATGCCCAGCACGTGAGCGCCGGCTTTTTCCAGCGCCTTCGCCATATCGACATAATATTTCAAGTTGTATTTCGAGCGTGTTGCGTCGAACAGATCGCCGCTGTAACAAATCGCTGCTTCACATACCGCGCCGCTTTCGAGCACCGCGTCGATGGCTACACGCATGTTATCAACCCAGTTGAGCGAATCGAAAACTCGAAAAATGTCGATGCCTTCTTGCGCCGCTTGTTGCACAAAATAACGCACGACGTTGTCCGGATAGTTGGTGTAACCAACGGCGTTGGAAGCGCGCAGCAGCATTTGAAACGCGATATTCGGAATTGCCGCGCGCAACTGCCCAAGCCGCTCCCACGGATCTTCTTTCAAGAAGCGCAGCGCGACATCGAAGGTGGCGCCACCCCAGCATTCGAGCGAAAATAATTCCGGCGCCAGCCTGGCGTAATAAGGCGCGATCGGCAACATGTCAGCGCTACGCATGCGCGTGGCGAACAGGGATTGGTGCGCATCGCGCATAGTCGTATCGGTCAACAGGACGCGCTTTTGTTTTTTCATCCACTGCGCAAATCCTGTTGCGCCCAGTTGTTTTAACCTATCGCGCGATCCTTTAGGAATCGGCTGTGTGAGATCAAACGCCGGCAGCGGCGCGGCTGCGAATATACCCTCTGGCGCCTTGCGTCCCTTCATTTCCGCATTGCCGTTAACGATTACATTGCCGAGAAAGCGCAATAATTTCGTCGCACGATCGCGCCGCGGCGTGATGCGGAAAAGTTCGGGGGTGTCGTCAATGAAACGCGTGATGCAGGTTCCCGCGACAAACTGCGGATGACGGATGACGTTTTCCAAAAACTGTAAATTGCTCGCGACGCCGCGAATGCGGAATTCGCGCAGCGCGCGGTCCATCCGCGCGATCGCTTCATCACCGCTGTCGCCCCAGGCCGTGACTTTCACCAATAACGAATCGTAGTAAGGCGTGATCACTGCCCCGCCATATGCGGTGCCACCGTCGAGGCGCACGCCGAAGCCCGCCGCGCTGCGATAGGCAAGGATGCGGCCGTAGTCCGGAGTAAAACTATTCTCTGGATCTTCTGTTGTCACGCGGCATTGCAGCGCGTGGCCGTTCAGGCGCAAATCTTTTTGCAATGGCAAGTGGGAGTTCGGCGCACCGATTTTGGCGCCTTCGCTGACACGAATCTGGGATTTGACAATGTCGACGCCGGTCACTTCTTCGGTTACCGTGTGCTCGACTTGTATACGCGGGTTGACTTCGATGAAATAGAATTCATCGGTGTCCGCATCCATTAAGAATTCCACGGTGCCGGCGTGGCTATAATTTGCGGCGCGCGCAAGTTTGAGCGCGGACTCGCACAAGGCTGCTCTTTGCGCCTCGCTCAAGTATGGCGCCGGCGATCGCTCGACCACTTTTTGATTGCGCCGTTGCACCGAGCAATCACGCTCGTACAAATGAATCAGATTGCCGTGCATGTCGCCGAGAATCTGCACTTCCACATGGCGCGCGCGTCGCACCAGCTTTTCAAGATACATCTCGTCGTTACCGAAGGCTGCCTTCGCTTCGCGCCGCGCCACATCTAAAAGTTCAGCCAGATCTTTCGCCGATTCGATGACGCGCATCCCGCGACCGCCACCGCCCCAGCTCGCCTTCAGCATCAGCGGATAACCGACTTTGCCGGCAAGCTTTGTTGCTTTCGCTAAATCCCGCGGCAATGCGCCCGTCGCCGGCACAACGGCAATGCCGGCCTTTTCGGCCAATTCCCGCGCGGCCACTTTATTGCCCAAAAGGCGCATCACACTTGCCTTTGGTCCAATAAAGACGACGCTATTTTTAGCGCAGGCGTCGGCGAAATCGGGATTTTCCGACAGGAATCCGTAGCCTGGATGGATGGCATCGACCTCGGCTTGCTTGGCGATGCGAATGATGTCGTCGATGTCCAAATAGGCTTGGATTGGTTTCTTACCGAGGCCAACCAAATAACTTTCGTCCGCCTTGAATCGATGCAGCGCGAATCGATCTTCATGGGAGTAAATTGCAACGGTTCGAATACCCATTTCGGCCGCGGCACGCATGACGCGGATAGAAATTTCGCTTCGATTGGCGATCAGAACGCTACGGATGGGTTTCATGAGTATTTGTTCCCAAGAATAGAGCGCGGAATTGTAGTGGTAGGGCTTGCAGTATACTTTTTACTAACGACGCGCAGCAATTTCAACGCCGCCTTTGCTGATACAATAGCATGCGAGGCGTTTCACAATTCACTCATAAAAAGCAGTCTACGGTTTGCACCGGTTCCGCCAAAGGAACTACCTGACCTATGACATAGTCCATATCAAACAAGACACTCGGAGCTCAAGCTATGTGGGAATTGATTGTTCGTTATAGCGTCATGTCGGGGGGGCTATTGCCGCTGATGGCGTTATTGTTGTTGATCACCATCGCCGTTATCATCGAGCGCTGGTATTTCTACCAGAAAGTGTTGCTTGCCGGCGAGGCGATGGAGCACGACGTGCAATTGGTGAAGTATCAAAATGCCGACGACATGAAAAAAGTCGCCGACCATTACCAAGGCACGGTGCAGTCCGCCATTATCAGCACCGCGCTCGCCTCGCGCGGCGAAGATGCGCAAGCGATGGATCGCCACATCGAGGAATCCATCATGTGGCAGTTGCCGAAAATGGATAAGCACATTTGGGTGCTTGACACCTCCGTGACACTGGCGCCGTTGTTGGGCTTATTCGGCACCATCGTTGGCATGATCAAGACCTTCAATGTGCTCGGCGTGCAAGGCGCGGGAGGCGCGCCGGAAGTGGTGACGGGCGGCATCGGTGAGGCGTTGATTGCGACCGGCGCGGGTTTGTTGATTGCCATTATCGCGATCGTATTTCTCAACTACTTCAACAAGCGGGTGCGTCTGGCCTTGCATCAAATGGAGTTGCTGAAGATCATGGTGATCAATCGCCTCTATGGCGGTGGTTCGGCTCAGCACGGCGTTGCTGCGCCCGACCGCGCCGGCAGAATCGTCCCGCCGGTCACCGTCGCACGGCAGACGCCATGATACGCCGCGGCAAGAGCTATTTCGATGTCGATAAACCGCGCATCGAAATTATTCCGATGATCGATATTATGATGTTCCTGCTGGTGTTCTTTATTGTGATCACCTTGCGCATGATCAACGGCACGGGTATCCAACTTGATTTACCCAGTTCTACGACCACGCACGAGTTGAAGCCGACCCAGATCACGGTGGGTGTGCAGAAGGACGGATCGATGTATGTCGACGGCCAGCCCTATAGCGCCGAGGGGTTACGGACTTTGTTGGAGAACGCGAAAAAGACCAGCGATAAACTTGCTGTGATTTTGGCGGGTGACAAAGAACTCACCTACCAAAATACATTGAAGGTGATGGACGTCGCGCGTTCTGCGGGAATTTCTCAGGTCGGCCTCGCCGCGCGAGCCGAGAGCAACTAAGCTCGGGATGATGGTGCGGAAAGCCGGTCTGAGGGACCCGCTCTGGGCGCGTCCGGCGGACGAGCGCGACCACACCATGGCAATGCCGAAAGCATTGTTGCTGGCGGCGATCGCCGAGCTATTACTGTTTTTCCTGCTCTACCTTGCGTTCATGAACATGAACGTCAAGCGCGAAGACCCACCACCGATGTTGGTCACGCTCGAGCAGATCGAAGAAAAGAAAAAACTCGAAGGCGCGAAACCGAAATCGGCGCCAAAAAAAGCCACCCCGAAACCCGCGCCGCCCAAACCGCTTGAGCCGCCGAAGCCGCCTAAAATCGAACAGAGAATCGAACCGACTCCGCCGGAACCTGAGCGTATTGCCGAGATAATACCGCCGCCGCCTCCTTTGCCCGAGCCGCCACCTAATCCGGAACCGCCGCCTCCGCCACCCAAGCCACCGGAACCGCCCCCTCCGCCGCCACCACCCGAGCCGGAGCCGCCACCGCTAGCGCCGCCGGAGATTCTCGAGCCGCGGAAACCGGAACCGCCGAAGCCCGAGGTCACGTATGAACGGCCTTTGAAGCCGGTCGAGCGAACTAACATAGTGGAACAGCCACCACCCAAGGTGGCGCCGAAGCCACTGCCGCCTGCGCCGCCGACGGTGGAAATCAAAACGGTCGACGTGCCGACGCCGCTATCGATCGAGCCGAAGCCGTTGCCGCCGCCGCGTCCGGTTCCACCACCGCCGCCGAAGGTGGAAATTAAAACGGTCGAGGCGCCGAAGCCGGTCTCGGTCGAGCCCAAACCTTTGCCACCGCCTCGTGCCGTGCCGCCACCGCCGCCGCGAGTTGAAATCAAAACGGTCGAGGCGCCGAAGCCTGTGTCGGTCGAGCCCAAGCCTTTGCCACCGCCTCGTGCCGTGCCACCACCGCCACCGAAAGTGGAAATCACAACGGTCGAAGCGCCAAAGCCTGTGTCGATCGAGCCGCCGCCACCCAAGGTGGCCCCGCCACCCAAGGCACCGCCGCGTCCGGTTCCGCCACCGCCGCCGCGAGTTGAAATCAAAACGGTGGAAGCGCCGAAACCTGTTTCCGTCGAGCCCGCACCCACACCACCGGCGCCGCAGCCTCCACCGCAGCAAGAGGTGAAAACCGTCGAAATTCCCAGCGCGCCGATTGCGATCGAGCCAACAGTGGCAGCGCCGCCCGCGGCAAAGCCGGAAGAGGGTAGGGACGAAAAAGACCAAGATGCCGGCAAGGACAATGTCACGACACCGCCGCAACCACCCAAGGTGGCGCCGCGCCCGCCACCGCCCGCCCGTATTGCCGAAGCGTCGGAGGACGACGACGAGGTTGAGCCCGAGCCGCCAGCGGAAAAACGCGTAATCAAAATACGCAAGATCGAGCCGAAAAACAAGATCAAGCCGCCGTATCCAAAGCAGGCGCTGCGCATGGGTGTGGAAGGCAAAGTTCGCGTACGGTTGCTAGTCGACGGAAAAGGAAAGGTCGCTACGGTTACGATTTTGGAATCGACACCGAAAGGCATATTCGATAAGACTGCAACCGACACTGTGAAGAAGTATATTTTTGAAGCCGATGGCGATGAGTTCGGCGTCGAGCAGGATTTTATTTTCCGTGTGCAAGACTACTAAGGAAGCTCTGAATATGTCCGATTTCGTCGTGGCTTTATGTTTGACTCACAAAAAATATCTCCTTACATACCATCCCTATGCTGCGTCGATATTTTTTGCTCGCGCCTTGTCTCTCTTAGAACTCGAACTTATTCAGAGCTTCCCTAATTGAGATCGTCGCTATGAAATTCAAAACCCTGCCGGGCGCCGACTTGAAAGTTTCTCAGGTGTGCTTGGGCACGATGACTTGGGGCGAGCAAAACAGCGAGAGTGAGGCGCACGCGCAGCTCGACTTCGCGGTTGCGCAAGGCATCAATTTCATCGATACCGCCGAAATGTATCCGGTGCCGCCGAATGGCAAGACGCAAGGCCGCACCGAAACCTATCTCGGCTCGTGGCTGGCGCGGCAGCGCCGCGACGCGCTGGTCATCGCCACCAAAGTCGCAGGCCCCGGACGACGCGATTGGATTCGCGGCGGTCGTACCGATCTCACGCGCGACGTGATTGTGGAAGCGTGCGAGACCAGCCTGGCGCGATTACAGACCGATTTCATCGACTTGTATCAAATCCACTGGCCGCAACGCAACGTGCCGAATTTCGGCGCGACCGAATTCGATCCGAGCAAAGAGAAAAGCGGCCCGCCGATTCGCGAGCAAGTCGAAGCGATGGCGGCACTGATCAAAGCGGGAAAAATTCGCCACTATGGTTTGTCGAACGAAAGTGCCTGGGGTGTGTGTGAATTTCAACGCCACGCGAAGGCGCTCGGCGTGCCGGGCCCCATCACAATTCAAAACAGTTACAGCTTAGTGTCACGCAACGTCGACAACGATTTAGCCGAAACGCTGTACCGCGAGAACATGTCGCTGCTCGCCTACAGCCCGCTCGCCGCGGGCATTCTGTCGGGAAAATATATTGGTGGCGCGAAGCCGGCCAATTCGCGTTTCACGTTGTACGATTCGCTCGGCGTGCGCTTTCGCCCTCCGCAGGTCGCTGCGGCCGTGGAAGCTTACTCGGTGCTGGCAAAGCAGCGCGGATTGACGTTGGTGCAACTGGCGCTTGGCTATGTGGCGAGTCGCTGGTTTCTCGGCAGCGCTATCATCGGCGCGACGACCATCGCGCAACTCGACGAAGACATCGCCGCGGCACAGTTCACGCTCGACGCGCAAACCATAGCGGAGATTCGCGCGATTCAGGCACGTTATCCGAATCCAGGTCCTTGATAAATCATCATGACGACTTGGCGGGAATCTCTTTTTGAAGTGCTGAAAACCAGTGGCATCACGCTTCTGACCTATGTGCCAGACGCCGGTCACGCCCACCTGATAGCTCGTGCCCATCAAGACGAATCGATGCGCGCCGTCGTGCTCACCACCGAGGAAGAAGGCATCGCGTTTGCTTGCGGCGCCGCACTTGGCGGCGAGCGATCCGTGTTGCTGATGCAAAGCAGCGGTGTTGGCAATTGCGTCAATATGCTCTCGCTGGTTTCGGTCGGACGCTTCCCGTTTTTGACCCTTATCACGATGCGCGGCGAGTGGGCAGAATTCAATCCCTGGCAAGTGCCGATGAGCCAAGCGACGCGGACCGCGTTGGAGGCGATGGGCGTAAAAGTTTATCGTGTCAGTGCGGCTGACGACGTCGCTCCCACAGTGGAAGCGGCTGCGCGCTTTGCGTTTGATAGCAATCAAGCGGTCGCCGTGTTGCTGTCGCAAAAGCTGATCGGCCGCAAACAGTGGACTAGCGAAGAATGAGTGCTGCGCAAAAATTGAATCGCCGCGATGTCGTTAAAAGCTTAATGTCCGCCTGCCCGAGTACGTTAGTGATTGCCGGTCTTGGCTCGTCCGCCTATGACTTGTTCGCCGCCGGCGATCGCGACCTGAATTTTTACCTATGGGGCGCGATGGGTGGCGCTGCGTCGATGGGGTTGGGCTTAGCGCTGGCTCAACCCAACAAATCCGTGCTAGTGATTACCGGTGACGGTGAACAATTAATGGGCTTAGGATCGCTCGCGACCATCGGCGCACAAAAGCCAAAAAACTTATCCATCGTCGTCCTCGATAACGGCCACTATGGCGAAACCGGCATGCAGCCGAGTCACACTTCGCTCGGCACCCATCTCACCTCAGTCGCGGCGGCGTGTGGCTTGGCGTGGACGATGGATATTTCCGAGATGAGCAAACTCCATCACTCGCCGAGCGTATCAACACCAAGCAAGCCTGTGGCCTGGCGCGCATCAGCGTCAGCGCCGACGAATTACCACGCGCATTACCGAATCGCGACGCGGTGTATTTGAAAAATAGATTTCGTTTGGCGTTGGGATTACCGATCACTTAACGAAGACGCATCCCCTCATCCCGTTTCGGGGAGAGGGTTAGGATTAGGGGTGGGCGATCGCTGTGGCGAGAGAGTTGTTCAACCCCAAAATGTCATAAAACGAATAACACAATCGCACCACGACCTAATACCAGCGCACCTCTCCCAGCATGCCGTGCCACGAGGCAATGGCGCAAGGCCACCTCGGCAAGGTGTAGCTCCTGGCGCGATGCCCGCAACGCCTACATTTCATCGTCCGGTTGATCGCATTTCTTACATTCCAGCGATTGCCCGATTTGCGATTGCTGGCCTTCTTCCGTCAGCACCCAAGACCGATTGATCCACGGCGGATTGTGCCGGCAATGCTGTCCGTGGCCGCAGTCAAGTTCCGCGACCCAATCGTTCGCGTCGTCCAAATGAAAGCCTACGATTTGCCGCCGCATCAGAGTGTGTTCGTATCAGCTAGTCGTATCAACACACCAAACCGTCATTGCGAGCTGCCTGTATTGGCGCTGCCAAAACTGCACACGAACCATGAACCGCGCAGCAGTTGTAGGGTGGATCAAGCGAGGCGGATCCACCGCAGCAGAAAAAAGAAACCGGCGAACGCGGTTCGCCACGGTGGATGCGCTGCGCTTGATCCACCCTAGCGTTTAGTTCTGGTTCATGGAAAGCCCCTTGTTTCTTCCGACACTGCGCACGGGCCTTGAACCCGCTACGTGCTCGCCCCTCCCTTTTGTAAAGGGAGGTTGGGTGGGATTTTGCGGCGGTGGCTCACGATAGGCGCCTGAAAATCCCCCTCATTCCCCCTTTTAAAAA
>JANNFT010000026.1:0-9301 GCA_031380185.1 Pseudomonadota bacterium | reverse complement strand
GAGCTCGAGACCGCTCATCTCCTTGACCACGTGTTCCCCAAGGTCGCCGTTCGCCAATGGGTCCTCAGCCTCCCGTTCGATTTGAGAGTCTTGCTCGCAACGGATCGATCGATCCTCTCGGCGATTTTGCGGATCTTCATGGACATCGTCTTTGCCCGCTACTTTCGGTGGATTAAATACAACGTGATAAGTACGGCCCGATGCCGGATGGGAGCGGCGGCCCGACATGCGCTTGATAATTTCTGCATCGTCGACTTCGATCTCAACGACGTAATCGATTTTGACGCCGGCGTTTTTCATCGCTTCGGCTTGTGGAATGGTGCGCGGAAAACCGTCGAACAAAAATCCGTTTTTGCAATCGGCTTCTTTGATGCGTTCTTGTACCAAGCCGATGATGATGTCATCGGAAACCAGGCCACCGGAATCCATCACCTTCTTCGCAGCAACGCCGAGCGGAGTGCCGGCCTTCACCGCCGCACGCAACATATCGCCGGTCGAAATTTGCGGAATACCGAACTTTTCCTTAATGTGATTTGCTTGCGTACCTTTGCCTGCGCCAGGTCCGCCCAACAATATGAGCCGCATAATTTTTTCGCATTGAGTGGTGGCCGAACCGAGCTTAAATCGCACCCCGTATCCGGCTAAACTTTGTGATGTTACAGTGACTTAGCACCGCGGTCAAACAACGCGCGGACGCGCGCCAGATCTTCCGCCGTGTCTACCCCTGGCGCCGGGTGGCCCGCGGCCACAAGGACGGCGATTTTGTAACCATGCCACAGGGCGCGCAATTGTTCCAGCGCTTCGAAACGCTCGATGGCCGGCGCTTCCAATTTCGGAAAACGTCGTAGGAATCCGGCTCGATACGCGTACAGCCCGACGTGGCGATAAATTGGCAACCCGGCCGGAATTAGTTTCGCCGATTGAACTAACGCATCGCGCGCGTGCGGAATAGTCGAACGGCTGAAATACAACGCCATTCCATCGCGGTCTAAAACAACTTTGACGACGTTGCTGTTGAACGCTTCCTCAGTGTCGCTAATCGCGTGGCACGCCGTCGCGATCGACGCGGCAGGTTTGGCTTGCAGCAAATCGGCCACGGCGCGAACCAGTTCCGGCTCAATGAGCGGCTCGTCGCCTTGGACGTTAACGACAACCTCATCGTCCGGCAATGCGAGTTGCATTACCACTTCCGCCAAGCGATCGGTTCCCGTGGCATGATCGGCGCGAGTCATGATGAACTCGACGCCATGGGCAAGACTCGCGTGAGCGATGCCTTTGTGATCCGTCGCAATCACCACGCGCGCAATGCCGCTTAGCCGCGCCTGCTCCGCCACGCGCACCACCATCGGCTTGCCGGCGATGTCGAGCAGCGGCTTGCCTGGCAGGCGAGTCGATGAGTGGCGGGCGGGAATGACAATGATGGCCATAAACTTAAAAACGTGAGGGGGGAAAAGCCAAAGAACGCGTCCTAACTTTTCACATCGCACATTTCATTCTTCAATCCCTAACTTCCGCGCCTCATCTTCAAGCATAACCGGGATATCGTCCGTTATCTGATACGCCAATCGGCACGGTTTGCAGATCAATTCTTGGTCGGCCTTATTGTGGACAAGCGGACCTTTGCATACCGGACAGACGAGGATTTCAAGCAGTTTGGGGTCCATAGATCGGTCTCAATTTTTTCAGGAGGCATGGCAAGAATCGATCGTCGACCTCGGCGGTCACGGCTAACATCCACCACGATTCTTGTGCGAATGCTTTGCATTTTACTGCATCCTTCTCGGTCATCAGCACAATAGCATCGGCGCCAAAAACCAAATCGTCGCGACGATAGGGATAGTGATCGGGAAACGGATGCTCGATGACGTCAAGTCCGAGGTGGCGCAAATGATCGAAAAATCGCTGTGGTCTGCCGATACCCGCGACCGCGTGAATAACATCGTGGCGCAAATCGGCAACTAACGCATGTTTGTTTGGGTCTTTTACATTGCACAATACCTGCCCGAAGAGGCGCATGGATACTGGCTCTGGGCCTAGGGCGGTAGCTAGATCAGGGCGACCGCGTCCCAGCATAGCCATCGCAACGGCGCCCACATTGTGCTTGCTGGCGCGGTCATGATTGCCGAGATTTATCACAATGGAATCTACCTGTTGCAACCGGCTAAGGGGTTCGCGCAGCGGGCCGGCCGGCAGCAGGCGGCCATTGCCGAAACCCGTTGCGCCATCAACCACGACGATCTCAAAATCACGCTGCAACCGGTAGTGTTGCAAGCCATCGTCGCTGACGATTACATCGCAATTCGGAAACGATGCAAGCAACGCTTTGCCGGCCGCAACGCGATCACGGCCGATGAACATGGGCGCCTCGGTGCGCGCCGCGATCAGCGCCGGTTCGTCGCCGACTTCAGCCGGATCGCTCAATGGTCCCACTTCAAACGGACCGCGTTCGCTGCCACCATAACCGCGGCTGATCACGCCGGGAACATAACCTGCTGCGCGCAACTGCTCGACAAGCCAGATCACAAGCGGCGTTTTACCGGCGCCACCGACGCTGATGTTGCCGACAATTATTACCGTCACCGGCAGTCGCTCCGAGCGCAGCCAGCCGCGTCGAAACGCGAGGCGCCGCGATGCCGACAGCAACCGAAACAGCCACGACAATGGCCGCAAAACCATCTGCCAACGCGATCGATGCGTCCATTGCTGCTCAAACCAGAAAGCGACTCGATTCATATTCGAAGAATCGGCATCGCGAGCAAACTATTTTGGCTTTACTTCGGCGCTGAAAGAAATGTGCGGAAAGCCCGCGAGTTGCGCCGCGGAAAGAATATTGATAACCGACTGATGAGTGGCGCGAGCATCGGCACTGATGACGACCAGCGGATCTTTACGATCACCGGCAGCCAGTTTAAGCGAGCGTGCAAATGCCGGAATATCAATGAACGCGACAACTTTTCGGTTCACGACGTAGTTGCCATCGGCGTCGACCGCAACGTCGAGCATATTCGGAACCGCCTTGGACTGCACAGCCTCGGCTTCGGGTAGGTTTATTTTTAGGTCGGCGAATTTGGAGTAAGTGGTGCTGATCATCAAAAAAATAAGCACCACCAACAGGACGTCGATCATCGGGATTAAGTTGATTTCCGGTTCATCGCGAAATTTACCTCGTTGGAAATTCATCGCGCGTTAACCGACACGGTCGCCGTGAACAATCTCGACCAGCTTTACCGCCTCCTGCTCCATTTCGACAATGATCCGATCTACCTTCGAGCGAAAATAGCGATAGAAAACCATACTCGGAACCGCGACAATCAGGCCAAATGCCGTGTTGTAAAGCGCGACCGAAATACCATGGGCAAGCTGTTCGGGATTTCCGCCGTTGGTCGGGCTATTCGAACCAAAAATTTCGATCATGCCGATCACCGTTCCGAATAAGCCGAGCAGCGGTGCGATAGCGGCGATGGTGCCAAGAGACGTAAGAAAGCGTTCGAGCTCGATGGCGACGGCACGGCCAGCTTCATCAATCGATTCTTTCATGACCTCACGGGAACTGCGCACATTATAAAGACCCGCGGCAAATATCCGACCCATCGGCGAGTTGGTCGAGAGATTGACTAGCATGTCATTGTTGACTCCGTGCTGACGATATTCGTTAACGACGTTGTTCAGCAATTCGCGCGGCGCCACTAACACCGGCCGCAACGTCCATAGCCGTTCGCCAATAATTGCCAGCGCGATGATAGAACAAGTAATCAACAACCAGATCGGCCAACCTGCGGCCTGAACGATATTGAGCAAAGGAATCCCGGAAAGGAAAAATCGTGCAACACTTTAGCGCGCAGCCATTTTTTTCACAAGTCCCGCCAATAATTTCGGGGAAGTAACTCACGTAAACGCTGTCTATAAGTTGAGCATGCTAACAAACATTTTGAGAAATCAGCGATGTAGTGTGGCCATACTTAAATCATCCACAACCTTATCCACAGGAATTGTGAAATGTTCTGGGCATTTCAGCAAAACTCCGGTCATTGCCTTTCTCGTCACACGTCAAGCTGGGCGCGGTTCCTGGCGCCGCTAACGTGCCAGCTTGTCGCGGAAATCATTTGTCGCGACGATCAACTGCGAGCGAATGCCGGGCTCGAATGCGGCGTGGCCCGCACCAGGCACGATGACGTACTGCGCTTCAGGCCAAGCTCGATGCAAATCGTCGGCGGAAACGATGGGACAAACCGCGTCGTAACGGCCTTGAACGATAACACCGGGAATATGCCTGATCGTATCGACATTGTTGAGTAACGAATTGTCAGGCAAGAAAATGTTGTGCACAAAATAATGTGCTTCGATGCGCGCCAATCCAAGTGCGGTGACGTCGCTACCGTAGTGATCGACCAGTTTAGGATTGGGTAACAACGTCGAGCAGCGACCTTCATAGACGCTCCAGGTGCGCGCGACCGGCATATGGATCGCCGGGTCGGGGTCACACAACCGCCAATAGTAGGCGAGCAGCAAATCGCTGCGTTCACGCTCTGGAATCGGCGCGACGAAGTCATACCACGCTTCCGGGAAAAATGTTTTCAATCCGTACAAAAACCAAACGATCTCGCTTTTTCGACAGAGGAAAATCCCGCGCAAGATGAGGCCGGTGCAGCGCCCAGGATGGCTTTCGGCGTAGGCAAGCGCCAAGGTCGATCCCCACGAACCGCCGAACACCAGCCAGCGTTCGATGTGCAGCATCTCACGCAAGCGCTCGATGTCCTGCACCAATAACGGTGTGGTATTGTCGATGACTTCACCGAGCGGTTTGGAACGCCCTGCCCCGCGTTGGTCAAAAATAATGATGCGATAAAAGCTCGGATCGAAAAAGCGCCTATGCTGCGACGTCGCGCCAGCGCCGGGACCGCCGTGCAGGAAGACGACCGGCACGCCATTGGGATTCCCCGATTCTTCCCAATATAGTGAATGACGAACGTCTATATTGAAGTAACCGGATCGGTTTACGTCCGTTTCAGGGTAAAAATCAGACGAATGTGAGATTGATTTGAGATCATTCATATATGCGCCAGCGCGTTAACTATTGTTAGGCCTCTTGACAGAATTGTGACAAGGAACTTAAAGTCCCTCATAATATTGTCTAATAATTAGGATCAAGGCATCATGCTATACCACCTACACGAAGCACAGCATGCCTCACTCGCACCTTTACGCCTGTGGGCAAAGGTCACTGCCGAGTTCTACGGCAATCCATTCAGCGTTTTAAGTCACAACCCGATGTCGCGCATTATGAACGCCGGCGCGGATGTGGTTTTGCGCATGACCCATCGTTACAGTAAACCTGAATTTGGACTCGACGAAACGACTATTCAGGGTAAACGCGTCGAAGTCCGCGAAGAAATCGTGCTGGAAAAACCGTTTTGCGAATTGCTTCACTTCAAGCGCGACAGCAAACGCAAAGATCCAAAAGTTTTGATGGTCGCGCCAATGTCCGGCCACTATGCAACATTGCTGCGCGACACGGCAAGAACATTTTTGCCTGACCACGATGTCTACATCACCGATTGGCGTGATGCGCGCATGGTGCCGGTGAACGAAGGCGCGTTTAGTTTTGCTGATTACGTCGCTTACGTGCAGGAATTTATTCGGTTCCTAGGCGCCGATGTCCACGTCGTTTCCGTATGCCAACCGACGGTTCCGGTGCTCGCAGCGATTTCCCTCTTGGCGCAGCACGGTGAAAAAACACCGAAGACTATGCTCATGATGGGCGGTCCGATCGATACCCGGCGCAGTCCGACCATCGTGAATAATTTCGCATTGAAGCATCCGATCGAGTGGTTTGAGAATCGCTTGATCAGCCGAGTTCCCGCAAAATATCCCGGCTTCAGTCGCAACGTCTATCCGGGATTTCTGCAACTCGCCGGATTTGTCGCGATGAATCCCGATCGCCACATCGATTCTCACAAAGATTACTTTTACCATTTGGTTAAAGGCGACGGCGAAAGCGCGGTGGCGCACCGCATGTTTTACGATGAATACAACGCCGTGATGGACCTTCCCGCGGAATATTATTTGGACACCATCAAAGCCGTGTTTCAGGAACATCATTTGCCACTCGGCAAGATGATGGTGGCCGGCGAGTGCGTCAATCCCGCCGCAATCAAAACCACGGCGCTGTTTTCAATCGAGGGCGAACTCGATGATATCTCCGGCAATGGCCAAACCGAGGCGGCCCACACACTTTGTAGTGGCATTCCGGCGGCACGGCATAAGCATTTGTTAGCGCCGGACGTCGGCCATTACGGCATCTTCAGCGGTCGCCGCTTCCGCGAAAATATTTATCCGAAAATGACCGAATTCATCCGAAAATTCGCTTAACGCAAAGGAAACTGAAATGACCGATTCCAATTCGCCGCAGGCGATGTTTGAGTTGTTTCAAAAAATGGCGAACCCGTTCGCGTTTCCGCTGCAAAATTTTCTGATGCCAAGTTTGTCGCTCGAAGAACTCGAGCGCAAGATTTCTGAGCTTAAGTCCGTGCACACATGGCTGCAGACCAATCTCGGCGTCCTGGAAGTCACCATTAAGTCGCTGGAATATCACCAGGCGCTTCTCTCACCGAGTACCGCCGCGCCCAGTCAAGCGCAAGCGCCTGAGAATCCGTTTCTCGATCCAAAAAATTGGCCGTGGAATTTCGTCAATGCCGACGCGAAAGCTGCTGCGGAACCGGATGCCAAGCCACGCAAAACCAAGGCGCCAAAAGCCTAGTACTTTTGGTCTAGGCCATTTGGCGGATGCCAACTAGGCCATTTGACATATTTTCTTTATTCCCCCACAAGCGCCTAATGACATTGCGGACTACACGAGCGAATTCTTGCAAGTGTTCCCTGCCTCCTCCTTAGCCCCGCCACGTGCGGGGCTTTTTCTTTCTGACGCGCGCCGCGCTAAAATCCTCGACAGCGATTCCTCGTTCGGTTGGCGAATGGACCTTAAGGATTTGTTTTACGAGATCGAATAGCGTAACTACAGTGAGTTCCCGACACAGGAAAGGTGATGACAATCCAATTTTACGACCTCGCCGGCGCCGACGAGAACCTGCGCTTTAGTCCGTTTTGCTGGCGCATACGCATGGCGCTAGCGCACAAGGGCTTGCCGTACGAAACGATCCCGTGGCGCTATAGCGAAAAAGCCAAGCTCGCCGCGACGGGACAGGGCACCGTGCCGGTGATCGTCGATGGCGGCAAAATGATCCACGATTCGTGGGTGATCGCGAATTACCTTGAAGAGACGTATCCGCAACGCCCGTTGTTCGGCAACGCGGCCGCGCGCGGTGCCGCGCTGGTCATCAAGTTTTGGACAGAACGCACGCTCCATCCCCTGTTGTTGCGCATTTTGATCATGGATATCTATCGTGCTGTTCACGAAAACGATCGTGCCTATTTCCGAGAATCTCGCGAAAAACGCTTTGGCTTGACGTTGGAGCAATTAGACGCCGATTCAGAAAAACACCACGCGCCTTTGCGCGCGGCGCTAGAGCCATTGCGCCTGACTTTCAATGAGCAAGAATTCATCGGCGGCAGCACGCCCACATTTGCCGACTACATCGTCTTCGGTGCGCTACAATGGGCTCGCTGCATATCGCCCGTCAGTCTGATCGACCAATCCGATCCCGTGTATGCTTGGCGTAAACGCCTGTTGGATTCGTTCGACGGCACGGCGGCAAACGCCCTAGCCCGCGAAAACTGAGCGGCCCACATCTTATACCCAACAAGGTACACAACTTTGGATCCCATCATCGCGCAAAAATCCCCCTATTCCCAGGACCTAAAAGTCGGCGACTACTGGTGGTGTGCCTGCGGCCAATCGAAGAACCAACCGTTTTGCGACGGCTCCCACAAAGGCAGCGAATTCGCACCGAAAAAGTTTACACTCACGGAGGATAAACAGGTGTGGCTATGCGGCTGCAAACATACCGCCAGCGCGCCATTCTGCGACGGCAACCACAAGAAACTAGCGTGATTTAACCTAAAAGCGGCAGTTGGACAGGGTGGAGTGTGCGGTTGTGGGAGTGCAGGGCAAGACGCGACGAGGCGGAATGGTCATTCCATTCCAACGAGTTGCAACGCCGCCCGGCGCCCTCAGAACCGTGCAATCCGCCCCGTAGCGAAGTCTCACCGAATGGGTGAGCGTAAAATTTAACAAGCATTTAATTAAAATCATGTTGTTGCATCCCCGACGAAGCAGTCAACTGCCGTTTCTAGGTTTAAGCATTGCCGGACGTGGTGACCTACTGCCGGAGGCAGTAGTGGTGCGGCGATTCAGCCATGTTATGGCAGGAGGCAATAACCCAAGGCCAGTGGCGAGTCGAGGGCTACCCGGCATCCACGCGGCATGTGGCGCTGCACGAATGAAAACCGCCGCTGCGCTCGTTTTCGAGCAACGGCAGCTGCGGTGTCTTGGGGCTAAGCAGCGCGAACTATTTCGTGCGGCGACGCAAACCCAAACCAACCAAACCCAGACCAGCCAAGAGCAGTGTACCCGGCTCAGGGACTTCATTACCGCCGCCACCGCCGTCATCCGGTACGCCACCTTCGATGACATCATTACCACAGGTCATCGTCCAATGGAAACCGAGGTTGAGTGCGCTACTGCCATTTAGGCCGATGTCAGAAAGCAAAAAGAGGTACTCAACGAACGCAATACTGTTATCCCCTGCCAAACTCCAAATGATTGTGCCAGTTCCGGTTTGAGTACCGCCACCATTTTGACGAGTTTCTTGGTTATTGCGGTAAGCGTAGGATCCGTCACTGGCGTAGACTAACGCCCCGGCCATTTCATCTTGGCTTTTTGATATGCCGAAAGCCCCGCCGGAGATGTTGCTATTGCTCGTATCGAAGACATATTCCCAGGCCTCGCCGTTGCTGGCATCGTCGGCAACATAAGGTGCCGATCCAAAAGGCGCCCAACCGTTCGTGCTTATGAATAGATCACCAGAACTTACATCATATTGTCCGGGAGCACCATTCGGGAAAACACCGTTTGACGTGGGATCGTACCATTGAGTGGCAATCTTTACCGACAACGTGCCGGTGACGCGATCTATGGTCACAGCCATATTATCTATGTCAAAAGAACTCGCGGCGCCTATCACGTCCCGATTAAAATTTGGCGGGGCCCCGGCATCTTGGCCACCAATAAAGCTATCGGCGATGACCGTCGTAACCGGCGCAGCGAATGCAACGGAAGACATGCTAAATACACAGGCTAGAACTGATTTTGTTAGATTTTTCACTTTTCGTGCCCTTTCAAAAG
>JANNFT010000510.1:0-9128 GCA_031380185.1 Pseudomonadota bacterium | reverse complement strand
GCGCCGCCCAACGCCAACACCGTTGGCCAAATCATGGCGTTTCGCGTGAACAGGCCGCTCAATGGGAACATTCCGCTCACGACTCTGCCCGGCAATCTGCGTCCCGTGCACGGCCCGATCCAACCCCTCGTACAAAATGGGCCGACGCGCAAGCTGCTTTTGTTCGAGGGCATGGACAGCTACGGAAGGCTGCTCGGTATGCTTGGCACCGCCGCGGGGGGTGGCATGATGTGGGACTCGCCCGCGACCGAGACCCCTCACCTCAACGATACGGAAGTCTGGGAAATCTACAACTCTAGTGAGGATGCCCATCCCATCCATCTGCATCTGGTGAATTTCCAAGTCATCAATCGGGAGAAATTCACCGCTGACCAGGAGCCGACGATGGGGGCGCTCTCTAATATCGCGCTGAGCGGCTTTCCGGAGTCACCGCCTGCAAACGAGGCGGGGCGGAAGGACACGCTCGCGATGTTCCCTGGCGAGGTGACCCGCATCATCGCCAAGTTCGATCGGCGCGGAGAGTACGTGTGGCACTGCCATATTCTGTCCCACGAGGACAACCAGATGATGCGCCCGCTCATCGTTAGATAACGGGAGCAACGGAGGAGTGGCGGGTCGCCCTCCCCTCATCCGCTCAACACGATAAATAAGGAAAAAACATGGATTGGAAAAGACATAAACGCGGCCATGCCCAGGACAAGCGCGTTGCGGCTGCCGCGCTCGCGGCCGCTTGTTTCTGCTTGTCCGGGTTCGCACAAGGGGAAAAGCACGACGATGACCATTCTCACCACCACGCGGGCGAGAATGCGGCGTCCGTGACGCGCCTGAGCGAAACCTACCTCCTTCCGGAAGTAACACTGGTGCGTTCGGACGGCGCCGCAGTGCGTTTCCCAGCCGAGATCGAAGCCGGCGGACCGATCATCTTGAACTTCATTTACACCACCTGCACCGCGGTCTGCCCGCTCATGAGCCGGTTATTCACCGAAGTGCAGGAACAACTCGGCGAAGCGCACAGCAACGTTCACATGGTGTCAATCTCAATCGACCCGGAGCACGATACCCCTGCCAAGCTCGCTCAGCACGCGCGGAAATTCGGCGCCGGCCGCCAATGGCAGCATTACACCGGCAGCACGGAAGCCAGCATCGCCGTCCAGCGAGCCTTCAAGGTTTACCGTGGCGATAAAATGAGCCACACTCCGGCCACCTTCGTGCGGGGCGTCCCCGGCCAGCCTTGGGTGCGACTGGAAGGCTTTGCCAGCGCGGAAGAAGTGGTGCGCGAATACTTAAGCGCCGTTCGCGTCAGTAGCCTCAGGCGTTAATCCACCACAGACGACCCGCCGGAAATCGGAAAAGCACCGGCTTGTTTTGAACATCATCTCGTATCGCTAGCGATAATCCGTGTACATTTGTTAGGATGAAGCTTACGCTGCTCGCCATCGGGCTGTGCGTTTGGGTGATCACCGCGCCCGGACGGGCGGAACCGGTATCGGTTTCACAATCGCGCGATTCGATCGAGATCGGGCGCGCGATCTACCGCTATGGCCGCCTGCCCTCGGGCAAACCGCTGCAGGGCGAGCGGCTAAGCGGCCTTCTCGTCTCGGGTGCCGAAGCCGCTTGCGTGAATTGCCACCGCCGCAGCGGGCTGGGAACGGTCGAAGGCTACAGTGTCGTCCCGCCGATCACCGGCCCATACCTGTTTCAGTCCAAAGCCGACAGCCTCGCCTATTCGGACCTGCGCCGCCGAGCCGGTTTCGCTGCCTCGCGAAAACCCTACACCGACGCGACGCTGGTACGAGCGATCCAAGAGGGCGTCGATCATGCCGGGCGCCCGCTGAACGTGCTGATGCCGCGTTATCGCCTGTCGGACGACGAGGCAACTTCTCTGGTGGAGTACTTGCAGGCCTTGTCCGTTCGCAGTTCGCCTGGGGTCACCGTCGACACGATTCATTTCGCCACCATCATCGGGCCGAACGTCGACTCGTCGAAGCGGACGGTCATGTTACAGGTGCTGAATAGCTATTTCGCCGACAAAAGCGTCGCGCCTCGCTTCAATGAGCGGCGCGTCATGCCGGCAGCCAAAGCCATGCTCAAGGCCTTCCGCCGGTGGCAGTTGCACGTGTGGGAACTCGAAGGCGGGCCTGACACTTGGGAGGCGCAGTTGCGCCTCTACTACCAGGCACAGCCAGTCTTCGCAGTGGTCGGCGGCATCGCGTCACAGACTTGGGAACCCGTCCACGGGTTCTGTGAGCAAAACGAACTACCATGCCTGTTTCCGATAGTGGATATTCCCGTCGCCGCTGAACAAGATTTCTATTCGATGTACTTTTCAAAAGGGGTTCTGCTCGAGGCGGAGATACTCGCGCGCTACCTGGCGAATGGAGGCAGCATCGCTCGGACGGGACGGATGATCCAAGTGTTCCGAGCAAAGCAGCCGGGCGCAGCAGCGGCGCAAGAGTTGGGGGCGGCGCTCCGGCGACACGGGTGGATCGTAGAGGACCATGTGATCGGCGATTCCCGCCTCGAGAGCGACAAGCTGCGGGCAACAATGTCCCGGGAGGACGCCGCCATCACACTGGTGCTCTGGCTGGGCGAGGAAGATCTGCGGACGGTCGCGGCAATCAGGCGGCAGAGCATGCCGTTCTCGCGGGTCTACCTCTCCGGGACGCTCTCGGGTGGCGGGCCGGCGCTGCTGCCGCCTGCGTGGAAGGCACGCGCTGCGCTGGTCTATCCGTTCGAGTTGCCGGATCTTCTTGCCGACCGGCTCGCTCCGTTGCAAGCCTTGCTCAAGCGCCGCGGCATCGGGCCGGCGGAAGAGCGAATCCAGGCTCAAGCCTACTTCGCCGCAGCCGTGCTCTCCGAAGGGATGGCGCAACTGGCCAACAACTATCTGCGCGATTACCTTATCGAGCGCATCGAGATGATGGTCGGCAGGCCCCTTCCCGGCTCGGTGTATCCGCGACTCGGGCTCGGCCAAGGCCAGCGTTTTGCGTCGAAAGGCGGATACATCGTGCGCTTCGCGTCTCCCAAATCCCACCGACTAGTGGCGGAAAGCGGCTGGATAGTACCCTAGCCCAAAATTCTCGACTCGGCGTGGATTCCCCCTTGAGACGGCCTCAGAATGACGGACTTCTGATTTTTAGAGGCCACTTTAATTTAACCTAGAAACGGCAGTTGGACGGGGTGGAGTGCGCGGTTATGGGGGGTGCAGGGCAAGGCGCGGCGAGGCGGAATGGTCATTCGATTCCAACGAGTTGCAACGACACCCTGCGCCACCAGAACCGCGCAATCCGCCCCGTAGCGGATTCTCACCAAATGGGTGAGCACACAAGTTATGAAGAATTTTATTGGAACCATGATGTTGAATAACCGAAGGAGCGGTCAACTGCCGATTCTAGGTTCAATCAGTAGGTTCGCGGAAGTCCCAACACGTGCTCAGCGACGTAGGCGAGAATGAGGTTGGTTGAAATCGGCGCAACTTGATACAGCCGGGTTTCTCGAAACTTGCGCTCGACATCGTACTCGGCCGCGAATCCGAAACCGCCGTGGGTTTGCAGGCAAACGTTGGCTGCTTCCCAGGAAGCGTCGGCGCCGAGAAGTTTTGCCATATTCGCTTCGGCGCCGCAAGGCTGGCCGGCGTCGAACATTTGCGCCGCCTTGAAACGCATCAGATTCGCCGCTTCGACATTGATGTGGGCGCGGGCGATGGGAAACGCAACGCCTTGGTTCTGGCCGATAGGCCGGTCGAACACGACGCGATCCTTGGCGTAGCGAGTGGCTTTTTCGGTGAACCAATGGCCATCGCCGACGCATTCCGCGGCGATCAAAATGCGCTCGGCGTTCATGCCGTCGAGAATATAGCGAAAACCCTTGCCCTCCTCGCCGATTAAATTCTGCACTGGCACTTCGAAGTTATCGAAGAACACTTCGTTGGTCTCGTGATTGGGCATGTTGCGAATCGGTTTGAGCGCCATGCCTTTTTTTTCCGCATCTTTCAGTTCGAGCAAAAATACCGACAAGCCGTCGGATTTTTTCTTTACCTCGGCGAGCGGCGTGGTGCGCGCCAGCAGCAACATCAGATCGGAATGTTGTACGCGCGAGGTCCACACTTTTTGCCCGTTAACGATGTAGCGATCGCCTTTTCGCACCGCTGTTGTTTTCAGTTTGGTGGTGTCGGAGCCGGTCGTCGGTTCGGTGACGGCGAACGATTGCAAGCGCAACTCACCCTTCGCGATGCTTGGCAAATAGCGCTGTTTTTGTTCGTGCGAACCGTGCCGCAAAACCGTTCCCATCACGTACATCTGTGCATGGCAGGCGCCGGAATTTGCGCCGGAACGGTTCACCTCTTCGAGAATAATCGAGGCTTCGGTAATGCCCAGGCCCGAGCCGCCATACTGCTCGGGAATCAACGCCGACAACCAACCGGCCTCGGTCAACGCTTTTACGAATGCCTCGGGATAGGCGCGCGCCGCGTCGAGTTTCTGCCAATACTCCGAAGTAAAATTTGCACAGAGCGATCGCACGCTGCGGCGTATTTCGTCGTGATCTGAATTTGGGAAATCGAAAGTCATGGGCGCCACCGCGTTAAACGCTTATTTTAACTGAGACACCTCCACGCCGCGCGATGTCAGTAAAGGTAAGCCCGTGATTAACATCTTGGATAGCCGCATGGTTACGGCGTGTTGCGTTGTTATTTTGCCGCTACGGCTTGCTGAATCGACGCGATAGTCTCGCGGCCGACGATGCTTTCAAACCTGGGATAGAGCGCGCGGAAAGTCTGTTGCCATGCCTTGCGCTCCGTGTCCGACAAATCGTAAATCCCGGTCTTCTTCAGCGCACGAATTCCCGCCAGCGCGCGATCATTTTCCTGCTGCGCGACCTGGCGCTCATAGATCGTCACTTCCTTCATCGCCTGTTCAAGTGACGCCCGAATGCCGGCGGGCAGGCCATCCCAGAATTTTTTGTTAACGATGACGCCGTAGCCGATATAACCGTGATCGGAAATGGTGATGTGCTTTTGCACCTCATGCATTTTCTGCGTGAAAATATTCGACAAGGTGTTTTCGCCGCCATCTACTGTTCCTGTTTGAAGTGCTGTGTACACTTCACCGAACGCCAAAACTTGCGGGCTTACGCCCAAGGCCCGCATCTGCAAATCCAGGACTTTAGACGATTGGATGCGTAACTTCAGTCCCTTCAAATCCGCCACGGTTTTTACCGGCTTGTTCGAGTGAATTTGTTTGTAGCCGTTATCCCAAAACGCAACGCCATGAATTCCTTTATTTTCCAGCTTGGCAAAGAGGCTCCTGCCGATCGCGCCGTCCACGACTCGATACAACGCTGCCTTATCGGGAAAAATATACGGCAAATCGAAAACTTCGAACTCCCGAACGCCGAGCGGCCCAAATTTCGACAGCGACGGCGCAAGCATTTGCACGGCGCCGAGTTGCAGCGCCTCGACTTCTTCTTTGTCCTTGTAAAGTTGGCTGTTGGGATAAATCTGCACTTTAACCCGATTGTTGGTTCGCTTTTCCACCAGTTCCTTGAACTTGAGCGCAGCCAGGCCTTTCGGCGTATCGGACGCGACGACATGGCTGAACTTGATATTGATGACATCCGCCGCTTGTGCGAATGATGAAAAACAGGCCGCGAACAACGCGGCAGCAATGCGAAACCGCATAGATGGGATCTCCAGAGTTAATTGGCAGCCGGCAAAGCCGGCCGTTTAGCGTAGCGAATTATCCTAGAAACGGTAGTTGGACGCGGTGGAGTGTGCGGCTATGGGGCGCCGGGCAAGGCGCGACGCGGCGGCAATGGTCGTTTCATCGCAACCCTACCCTGCGGCGCCGGGACCGTGCAATCCGCCCCCGTAGCGACGTTTCACCGAATGGGCGAATGCACTGGATATGATGAACTTTATTAAAACCATAATGTTGCACCTGCGCCGCAGGAGCGGTCAACCGGCGTTGTTGGGATTATACGCGAAAGGCGCTTGCGCCCCGTAAGCTAAAGCGCCACCACCACCCGTTTGCGCCCGGTTTGTTTGGCTTCGTACAGTGCTTTGTCGGCGGCGGTTAAAACGTCTTGCCAGGTCTTTCCGTGCATGGGAAAACACGCAACACCGAGCGACACGCTGAGATCGCCGAGGACTTGCTCGCCGTGTTGAACTTTCATCGCCTCGATCAAATGCCGCAATTCTTCCGCACGCTGACGAGTCACGTCAATATCCGCGCCCGGCAAAATCACGGTGAATTCTTCACCGCCGTAACGGCACGCGATATCTTCTTCGCGAACGTGGTGCAGCAGCACTTCGCCCAATTGGCGCAACACAGCGTCGCCCATGTCATGTCCATAAGTATCATTGACGCGCTTGAAATGATCGAGGTCGAACATGATGATGCCCAACGATTGATTATCGCGCGCCACGCGCGCCACTTCCCGGGCGATGGACTCCTCCAGGTAGCGCCGGTTGAACAAGCCGGTGAGCGCATCGCGCACCGATTGGTAGCGCAAGGTTTGCTGTTGTCGAAAATTGCCGAGCGCCAGCGCCAAATATTCAGCCACCGTCTGGATCAACGGCAGCTTGCCGCGCAATGACTCCTTGGCGCTTTCACTGGTCGCGCGCAAATGAATTAGCCCCTGGGTTTCGCCGTGGGCATTCAGCGGCACGCACACATAGCCGGTGGTGTCGTCGTCTGCAACGTGGCGGCACGCGGCATCGTCGGTGCGGTTCGCGACGAAATGTAATTTTGACAGCTTCAGGGCCCAGCAGTCGTTCGGGTGAAATACCGTATCCGAATATTCGACCTTACCCCAAGTGCAGGTGGCCTCGACCAAATCCCCCGACGCACGAATAGCATAAAGCCCGCCCGACTTGGCGTTGAACATCTGCTGCATGGCGTGTGAAATGATCTTGTTGAACTCGTCAGCACTGCCCACCCCTTGCAGCAGTTCGCACATTTCATGTAACAGTTCCATTTCACGCGTCTGCTGCCTTACCCGGTCCAAAGAAATTCGTAGCTCACGATTGGCTTCCTCCAAGCGCCGCCGCGTAGCTTGATGGCCGGCGATTTCACGCGTCAAGTCCGCAGTGCGCTGCGCCACCCGCAGCTCCAGTTCCGTGTTGAGTTGTTGCAACGCCAGTTCGGCATTCTTGCGCCCGCTGATATCGGAAATCGAGCCGACGATCTTGATGACATTGCCGCCCGCGTCACGCACAGATTTTCCGCGCCGGGACATCCACAAATAAATTCCATTCTTGGCGAGAATACGAAATTCATCTACCAGCGGCGCGCCGTGTTTGACGTGATTTTTTAGGGCTGCAATCGCGCGTTGGCGGTCGTCCGGATGCACCAATGCTTCGAACGCCTCGTGCTGGTCAGGCATCTCCGCATCGCTATAACCCAACAGGCTCTTGACCTTGGGCGATCCGGTGACCTTTCTGTTGCGTAGGTCGATTTCCCAAATGCCATCGGTAGTCGCGTCAAGCACGAGATCGTAGCGGGCTTCGCTCTCACGCAGCCCAGCGGTCATGCGTTCCAAACTAGCCGCCATGTTATTGAAATCCGCCGCCAATCCGCCCACTTCACCGCCGGGGTTGACGGCGGTTCGGTGCGCCAAATCACCGCCGGCGAATCGCCTGACGTCGGCGCTCAGTTGTTGGATAGGCGTTGCAATCCAGCGCGAGATCCAGGCAGCTAAGCCGACCGCAAGGAGCGCAGTCAAGGCCGCAATCAACCCCAGCCGGTTCAGCGAATTTTGCACCGGCGCCATGGCGGCGGATTTCGGCATCCCCACATACACCAGCCACGGCGCGCGCCGCAAGGTGGTGTAACGGTAGAAACGCTCAATGTCATCCACAGACTTGGTTTGGATACTGCCGTCCTTATCGCGCAACATCCGCTGTATCGACGGTTGATCAAAAAGTCTGCGTTCGCTCCAGTTTTGCGGATCGACCGAGCTAGCGATGACCAAGCCGCCTTCGTTCAATATGGTGACCTCGGAATTTTCCGGGAAGCCTTCCGTCACCAGAAACTGTCGAAAATTTTCCATCAGGATGGAGATTGAGACCACATAGGCAACGTTGCCGCTGGCGTCAAGTATCGGCCGCGCCAAGGTTATGCTTGCTGTTTCGCCGCCCCGGGAAGCGAGCGGCTCGCCGAACCCGATAGGTCGTTTTGCCAGCGCCTCTTTGAAATATTTCTGGTCGGCCACGCTATACGCGGGCGCCTTGCCATCGCCAGCCGCTGACAGGCTGACGACGTCGCCATTGCGGGAGATAACTTGAAGTAAATTGATGTACGGTGGGAGTTTGGCTTTGAGCGCTCGTAGTTCGAAATTATTGACGGCCGCCGCGCTCGGATTTTCCGCCACCAGGACGCCGATGGCGACGAGCAGTTGTTCGGCGCCTTCGATAAAGTGATCGAGGCGGGCGCCGGTGGATCGCGCCAATTCGGCTGTTCGGTCGAATGCCCGCGCGCGATAGTGGCTCGACAGATCGAGCACACTAAGAACCGCCAAACTAGCGAAAGGTAGTGTCAAAACCAGCGCCAACAAAAATAACCGGCCGCGGAAACTATTCCGTAGTCGAATTGCCGGAAATGAACCGATTGCAGTTATGGATGCCTCAGGGCGTCAAAAACATGGTCGCGCTTCAAATACGAATTGTATGATACATCCGGAGTGGCGCAGCGACCCACAGTTTCGCACCCTAGCAGAGGATTGCTTGTTGCACAAGACTAAAACACATCCATATTGGCGGCTTGCGCGCTGCATTTCATTACATTTACTGGCAAGTTCACAAATTTCCTTGGCCTCGACGGTTTTTTTTCGTACACTCGCGGGGCGAGCCGCAGTCGACGCCGAGAAAAAGTTGGCTACGCCAGTGGCCGCGTTTGCCGCGGGACTTCGCGGTCACGACGCGCAACAATACGATAAACGCTAGAGGAGTTTCTTAGAATGCAAAACCACTTTCGACTTAACCGTCGCGTCCTATGCGCCGGCTTGGCGCTCATTTTGGCCACACCCGCGTTCGCTGCCGATTCAATCAAAATCGGTGTCGTCACATTCCTTTCCGGTCCAGCGGCGGGCCCGTTCGGCGTCCCGGCAAAGAGCGCAGCAGAAATGATGGT
>JANNFT010000486.1:0-4638 GCA_031380185.1 Pseudomonadota bacterium | reverse complement strand
GAAATTTTTAGATCGCCCGACGTGAAGCTTTCGATCACTTTCGCTTTCGTGTCGGAAATGCCTGACGAATGCACATACTCCATTTCGTCCGCGAAAATTTTCTGCAACGGCGCAACATTGCCGGAAAGATAAGCGCCGATGCGATCGTCTTCCGATGCTTTAATATCGTCAGCGATACCGGCACGCGCGGGCGCGCTGGAGATCAGCGCAAAAAAGAAAGCTGCACAAATTACATGTAAATACGAACGCATCATGTTGTCCTCGTCAAGTTGGTGCCGCGGGTGGGCAGCGAAGTTGTTATAAATCTAAAGCTGCCGTAATTGTCGCACGGCGCGGCGCTTCAAGAAAGGTGGGCTGGAGAGCCGCTTGCTGCTTGCCATTGCGCGATGGCGCCGCCACGAGGCAACATTGACGCGGTGTTTCAGCCTATGCCCGATGTGGTTCCAGCGCCTTAAAATCAAACTCAACGCCGTGACCGGCGCGCTCTGGCGCGAGCGCAAAACCATCTTCTATATGCAATGGCTCGTTGATGTAGTGATCCAGCCCGAAACCGTGGGCTTCGAGATAGGAACGATTCGGTGCGGCTGCAAGACATTGCACCGTGACATCGTGGGCGCCGTGGGACGTTACCGGAAGGTTGTACGCTTCGGCGAGGTGAGCGACTTTCATAAACACCGTCACGCCGCCGCAATTGGTGACGTCAGGCTCGGGGAACGTTACGGCGCCCGCCGCGATAAAATTTTTGAAGTCGTACAGGCTGTGAAAATTCTCTCCCGTCGCGACCGGGTGGCCACCTTCTTTGACAATACGCGTATGGCCGGCGATATCATCGGGAATGGTCGGTTCTTCCAGCCACACCAAACCAAACTCCTGAAATGAACGCGCGGCGCGAATCGCTTGATCGACGCTCCAGCGCATGTTGGCGTCGGCCATTAACGGAAAATCCGCGCCGAGATGTTCGCGCATTTTTTTCGCGCGCTCGATATCTTCACTGAGCTTATCGCGGCCCACTTTCATTTTGATCGCACGAAAACCATGCGCCCGAAAATCGTCGGCCTGTCGCAATAATTTATCCAGTGGAAATTGCAGATCGATGCCGCCGGCATAACACGGCACGCGCGGATCAAAACCGCCAAGCAAGCGCCACAGTGGTTTACCGGCGTTCTTCGCGGCGAGATCCCACAACGCCATATCAACGGCGGAAATGGCAAAACTCGCCGAGCCACCGCGACCGCCATAGTGAATCGCCCACCACATTTTTTGCCACAGCGCCTCGATGCGATCCGTCTCCTGTCCCATCAAAACTGGTTTCAAGTAACGCTCGATCAACACGTGGGCGCCGGCGCCTCCGGCGCCGGGCGTGAAGGTGTAGCCCACACCTTCCGCGCCATCGTTATCGCGCACGCGGGCGGTGATAAGTTCGAAATGGCTCATGTCGCCATGCATGCTGTCCGACAGCACGACTGGCAATGGAATGCGGTAGAAATCCGCTTCAATTGATTCGATTATTTTCATATTCGTATTGTAGATTATTGCTCAAAGCTTTAGAACCACCGGATTTCGATGCGTCGGCGTCGATCTCGCGGTTCTTGCGTCTAGCGGTGATTGGGGTGTTAAATTGCCAAGCCCCGCACCCATACGATCCTGGAATAGCAGATCACGATTCGGCTAGAATGCTTCACCACTAATTCCCAATATTGGCCAGAACGTAGGGATTCCTGTTGAGTGGCGAGAAAAACAACTGTGACCGAACCGCTGATTTCTAATCATCGATCATTGCAATTTCGAGAAGATATCGAAGGTCTCCGCGGCGTCGCGGTGCTGCTCGTTCTTGCCTATCATTTCGGCCTGCCGCCCATAACCGGTGGCTACATCGGCGTCGACATTTTTTTCGTTATCTCCGGCTACTTGATCACGTCGGTACTGGCGAAAGAAACCGGCATTTGGATGCCACTGAAAAATTTCTACCGTCGCAGGATAATGCGCCTGTTGCCGACGTTTGTGGTCTTCGCACTGGTCACGAGCATCGTTTGCGCACTGGTTCTTCTGCCGGAGGACTTGGTAGATTATTTGAGAAGCCTGCGCTCGGCGTTAAGTTTCCAGTCCAACTATTGGTTTGACGCACAGGCTAAAGACTATTTCGGCGCCAGCGCGCGCGAGCTACCACTACTTCACACCTGGTCACTTTCAATCGAGTGGCAGTTTTATCTTTACTTTCCGCTACTTTACTTGGCGGCACAAGCGAAGTTCGGCAAACAACATATTAAGGTTATCTTATTCGCCGCCACCATGGCGCTGACCGCACTATCCATTGTTATCACGCGCGATTCGAACAACGCCTACTTTTTGACCTCGGCACGTTTTTTCGAGTTGCTTGTAGGCGCCTTTCTAACTCAGATCGATCCACGCCACGGACAACGCATCGCGCGTTTCCTTGTCCTCCCTAGTGTGGCGGCATTGTGTTACCTGGCTGTGCTTTTCACCCCTGCGACGACGTTTCCCGGATTGAACGCAGTGCTGGTGTGCCTGCTAACGGCTGTGGTCATACTGTACGGAACAGGCAATCGCTGGATGTCTGCGAAATGGATTGTTGGCATCGGCCGGGTATCTTATTCTGCCTATCTCTGGCACTGGCCCTTGATCGCTTTCTTTCACTATTTGCATGTGGCCATTTCGCCGCTTGTCGGCGGTCTCTCATTGATCTTCGTGCTGTTGTTGGCGAACGCGTCATACAAGCTGGTCGAACAGCGATTTAGGCGATCGCGCGTTGGGCTCGGCGTGGCCGTCGGTGTCTGGTTTGTCGCGCCGATTGTCGTGGTGCTAATTGCGTTGTGGGTCGTTCGAAACCATGACGGCTTTCCGCAACGATTGGGGGCCGAATCGGTCCGGGTATACGAGGCCATCCGCCCAACCCTGCGCAACAACCAACGGCATTGCCACGATTTCGTAGGCCGAGACGTCGAACAATGCGCTTTTGGCGATCCAAAGGCCACATCCCGGGCCCTGCTCATCGGCGACTCTCACGCTCGCCACTACTGGTGGTTCGTGGATGTTCTGGCGAAACAGGCAACGATCAAGGCGATTGGGTTGACTTACCGCGAATGCCCGGTGCTCCCAGGGGCTTATCTCACCCATCTGGGTAATGGCGCCGCGGCATGCAGCGACGCTACCACGCGAGTTTTCGAAATGATTCGGCGCGGCGGATTTAAATACGTATTGATCGGCGAACAGTGGACTCGTTATTCAGTTCACCAACTCGAATTTTTGCACCGCGCCGTTGCGGAAATCATCACCGGCGGAGCAACGCCGATCATTCTCATGCAGGTCGCTGAAGACGGCGCCAGTAAGCGCGCCTGCTTTTATTCGCACATTAAGCTAAGGCAGGCGTATCGCGCCGATGAATGCGCAATCGATCAGGCCAACACATTTGCTCAGGATAAGAAAGCATTCATCGCGGATCTGTTTGCCCGCATCCGCGTTAAATATCCGAGCGTGATCTTCGTTGATCCCCAGACGGTGCAATGCCAAGACAATCGCTGCGCGACTGACATTGACGGCGTGCCGATTTACGACGATGCCCATCACATAAACGGTTATGGTTCTACCGCTCTTGCCCATCGCTACTTGGCACGTTTCGGCAATCCGTTGCAACAAGGCGGGCAGTAACTTAGGGGGCAAACGTGCTAACAAGCCCCTTCAATGTTAGCTCGCAGCGCTTGCGGGTAGGGGTGAGGTGCGTGCCTCATTCTCGAAAACGTGAGATCACTGCGGCGAACCTAGATTTGCGCTAAGGTAGCGCTTTCTATTGAAATGGAAGATTGACATGAGACGGGTGAGTTCAATTTTATTCATTATTGTCGTGTGGTCGCTTACCGCGTGTTCGTCGCAACAGAAACGATCCATGAACGAGATGCGCGGCGATTGCGCTGATTACCAATGGGACATGCGCCACGAATTTGCCATTGCTGACGGTGAACCAATCGCGGCGCCGGTTTTCTCGGGCGCTAATAGCGCTGCTACGCCCGTGTCACTGAATCGAAAGCTGGCGATTTCGCTGTACCCGACCAACGAAGTTAGTTTCCTTGTCGAGCCGGAAAAGCGCGGCAAAAAACCCGAGGAATTCGCAGGTCTGGCAAAAGTGAAAGTCGATCAAGATGGCGTCTACCGATTTTCTACGGTGATTGCATATTGGGTCGAGATTGTTTCGGCCGATGGCAAGCGCATCAAATCGAATAAATTCGAGATGCAATTGCAGTGTAAGAAAATATTTAAAAGCGCCGCGTTTCCGCTCAAGGCCAACACCGACTATTGGCTGCAAATGAGCGCCAGCCGAAACAAAGACACCGTGATTATCTTCACTAAAGAGCCTTGATCAATGCCTGTAGAGCCGCACCAGTACCGGGCCTCGAGTCATAAGTGCGCAGGCCGACCTGAGCGATGGTTGCGATTGCGTGTATCCGCCACAAACACTCAAACTTGAAGATTGCAGCTCGCCCGGTCGCGGGTCCGAGTTGTACATTGTCGAGGGCGACTCCGCCTCAAGCGCCGTATGCCGCGTGCGCGATGCACGTCACCAGGCGGTATTGCCCATGCAAGGGAAACCGCTTAATGCAATTCGCGCGACGCCGAAGAAAGTTG
>JANNFT010000457.1:0-3283 GCA_031380185.1 Pseudomonadota bacterium | reverse complement strand
TGACCCGTTGTTAGCGGAGTGGCTTCGACGAGAAGGTGCTAAATTATTAGGACAAAAGAAGCGCTGATTGTGGACCTTTATGGAGCAGTTTTTCAAAACTCTTCGACGGTAATCTTGGTATCCGTAAGAACGGCTACTGATCGTGTCGAATTAATCGAAGGGGAGTTGGTGGAGTTCGCGCCCATTGCGGGAGAACACGCAACCGTCGTTGCTACGCTCAACGTGATTTCGGCACAACAATGCGATTCGTCACAACTCGTGCATGTACAAAACCCGCTCAGGCTTGACCGGACGTCCGAGCCGCAGCCGGATGTCGTTTTAGCACGTTTCGTGCGCGGGTCGAGGAACGCGCCAAATTTTAAGGATGCGCTACTGGTGATCGAGGTCGTGGACACAACTTACAACTACGATCGCAAAATTAAGGCTCCTTTGTACGCGCGCGCCGGCGTGTCGGAGCTTTGGATCGTGGATTGTCAAAACCGGCGCGTGGAGGTGCACGCGGATGGGAAGGAAGGGGTATATGAAAACGTCACGGTTGCGGACGATACGGCCACGCTTGCGCCGCGGCTCGACGAGAATATCCGCGTAAGGTTGGCTGATCTTTGGGTTTAGCCACGAACGCCGCAGCGCGGTGAAAGCTGCGTCGAGACGGCAAGCCCGGATTCAACCGAAATCCGATCCAATCTCAACAGCAATTTAATCCGTGTGTCTTTCCTGTAGTAACGCTTGAAGAGCTATGACCTTGACACGCTTGCGCAAAGAAAAACGGGGCGCGCTATGCGCACCCCGCGGAGGAATCAACTGTAAGTGGAAAGCTGATTCGAGGAGATTCTAAAATGCGAAGTCGTCTGCCGTGAAATCCTCGCTATCGAACAATTCGTCGTTGCCGCGCTCGAGCAACAATTTCACGCGGGCCAAACCGGGATAACGGGATGCGATGTTTTCGCCGGACTCTTCTGCGAGATCAAGTACGCCTAGTGGGCTGTCATTCAGATTCATGGTAACTCCCAAAGTTAGTTTGCTTGACAGTTAAGCAGCAAGTGCTATGCCAACCTCGCGGTGCGCAAGAAACTTTGATATCTCTCAGTAGCTTAGTATTTTTATCGGGGCGCGATCACGTCCTACATGTGAATTATTCTCGAACGAATTGACAAATTTGCGTCACATTCGACGAGAATTCGGAAGCGGTTACAAACGATCTGCGCGAATGATGTCACTCGCCTTTTCGGCGATCATGATAGTGGGAGAATTGGTGTTGCCCGAAGTGATAGTGGGCATGACGGAGGCGTCGATCACGCGTAAACCGCTAAGGCCGTGAACGCGTAAACGCGGGTCAACCACGGCGGTCGGATCGGAAGCGACACCCATTTTGCAAGTTCCGACGGGGTGAAATATAGTTGTGCCGATATCGCCTGCCGCTTGGGCGAGATCGGCATCGCTCGCGACTTTCGGTCCCGGCAAAAATTCATCCGGTGCATATTTCTTTAACGCGTTTGCAGCGACGATGCGGCGCGTTAGTTTCAGCGAATCGGAGGCAATTTGTCGATCGATCTCGGTAGAAAGATAATTGAGCTTGATCTTCGGCGCCTGCCGCGGATCGCTCGATTGAATGCGCACGTGGCCGCGGCTGGTCGGCCGAAGATTGCACACGGACGCAGTGAACGCCGCAAACGAATGCAGTGGATCGCCGAACTTATCCAGCGACAGCGGCTGCACGTGATATTCCAAATTCGGCGTCGCGTATTCGGGACCCGAGCGCGTGAATACGCCAAGTTGGCTAGGCGCCATGGTGAGCGGGCCGGTTTTGAAGAACAAATATTCCAGTCCGATGCGCGCTTTGCCCAGCCAACTATTGGCGATCTGATTCATGGTCACGACGTTTTGAACTTTGAACGCCATACGCAATTGCAAATGGTCCTGCAGATTTTCGCCGACGCCCGGCAATTCGTGCGCAACGGGAATGCCTAGAGATTGCAGGTGCCCGCCGGAACCGATTCCGGACAACTGCATAATCTGCGCGCTGCCGATTGAGCCGGCGCAGAGCAGCGTCTCAATCTTGGCTTCAGCGACACAGGCTTCGTTGTTAAGATCAAATTCGATGCCGGTGACCCGCTTGCCATCCAGGCACAATTTTTTCACCAGCGCGCCGGTCATGACGTTGAGATTGCGCCGATGCATGATCGGACGCAGAAAAGCCTTGCTGGTATTCCAGCGTACGCCGCGGCGCTGATTCACTTCAAACTTGCCCGTGCCTTCGTTAGTGCCGCGATTGAAGTCATCGGTTTTCGGAATGCCAATCTCGTTCGCCGCCGCGGCGAAGGCATCGAGAATTTCCCACGCCAGGCGTTGTTGTTCGACGCGCCACTCGCCGCCTGCGCCGTGCGATTCGGTGCCACCGCGCCAGTTGTCTTCCGTTCGCTTGAAAATTGGCAGAACGTTGTGCCACGACCACGACGCATCACCGGTTAGCGCCGCCCATTCATCGTAGTCACGAGCCTGGCCACGCATGTAAACCATGGCATTGATTGACGAACAACCGCCTAGCACTTTGCCGCGGGCGTAATGAATCGAGCGCCCATTCAAACCCTCGTCCGGTTCGGTGCGATACATCCAATCGGTGCGCGGATTGCCGATGCAATAAAGGTAGCCGACGGGAATATGGATCCAAATCCAATTGTCCTCGCCGCCAGCTTCGAGCAATAACACATTTACTTCGGGATCACGAGTCAGGCGATTAGCGAGTACGCAACCGGCCGAACCCGCGCCAACAATAATGTAATCGAACGAACCGACATTGCGTGTCATAGCCGAGTGAATCCCAGCAGCGGAAAATCAATACCGCGCCCCACCGCCAGCACTTTGAACAACTCGCCCATTTCTGCAGGACTTAGCAAGCGCTGCGCTTGATTCGCCAGCGGGAGGTATTGCACGGCGTTTGCCGGATCAATCTCTCCCAATTGATCGGTGATGCCGCAGGCGATGAGAAATCTCGCTTGCGTTGTAAATCCCTCGATCTCAAGGCCGGCGCTCCGCGCGGCATCCATCATGGCGCTAAAATTCACATGCGCGGTAATATCCTGCACGCCGGGCAAAAAGAATGGATCAGTGTGAGCGCGATGACGATAGTGGCACATCAGCGTGCCGCTGTTGCGATCTGCGTGGTAATACTCGTGATCTAAAAATCCGTAGTCGACCAACAAGGCCGCGCCGTGCTGTAATGAGTCGCCCAAACTACCAATGAACGCCGTGCCGGCGCGATGGATTTCACTCACATAGCCCGGCG
>JANNFT010000423.1:0-2422 GCA_031380185.1 Pseudomonadota bacterium | reverse complement strand
TTGGCGAGTTGCGCGATGAATTCTGCCCGCGTTGCACGACTTTCGCCCATGCCGACGATGCCGCCGCAGCACACACGTAAGCCGGCATCGCGAACTTTGTTGAGCGTGTCGAGGCGATCATCGTACTCGCGCGTCGAGACGATCTCGCCGTAGAATTCCGGCGCGGTGTCGAGGTTGTGATTGTAGTAATCAAGGCCGGCGTTTTTCAGTTGCTGCGCTTGGCCTTCGCGCAACATGCCAAGCGTCGCGCAGGTTTCCAGGCCTAACGCACGCACCGCTTTAACCATGTCGATCACCGGGTCCAAGTCGCGCTGCTTCGGTCCGCGCCACGCGGCGCCCATGCAGAAACGTTGTGCGCCGGCGTCTTTCGCCGCTTGTGCCGCTTTGATGACTTCTTCGAGTGACACCATCGCCTCATTTTCCACTTCCGTGTGATAGCGCGCCGCCTGCGGGCAATAGCCGCAATCCTCTGGGCAGCCGCCGGTTTTGATCGACAGCAATGTGGAAAGCTGAACCGCATTCGGGTCGAAGTGTTCGCGATGGACTGTGTGCGCCTTGAACAGCAAATCGTTGAGCGGCAAATCGAACAGCGCCAACACCTCGGTGTGGGAGAATCGTGGTTTGCAGGGGTGAGGCTTCAGGCGTTGAAATTCAACGGCGGCAGTATTCATTTGGCGCACGCTTCGGTTAAAGTAGTGAAATCCAATGCTCAACTATCGCGAATTGTTTGTCAAACGCTTTGTTACAAAAACTGAACAGCAGATTAAAAAACATGCAATTGCCGCAGGATTGCTTCCTTTGCTCGGCGGCGGGTCAGCGTGAATTTTTGTGTGGCGCGTGCGCGGAAAATTTGCCGCGACTGCCGAGCGCCTGTTGTGCCGTGTGCACATTGCCGACGCTCGACGGTTCGATTTGCGGCCGCTGTATGAAAAAACCGCCGGCTTTCGACGACAGCGTCGCGGCGTTCGATTACGGATTTCCAATCGATATATTGATTCAGCAATTCAAATATTCGCAGCAACTCGCGCTCGCGCCATGGCTTGCAGATCGGCTTTTAGAGCGGCTTGCAGGCATGCCTATGCCAGGCGCCGCACTGGCCATGCCTCTTAGCCGTGCTCGTTTGCGCCAACGCGGTTTTAATCAATCGCTGGAAATCGCCAAGCCGTTGTGTCGTGGGCTCGGTGTTGCGCTGTTGCCGCACGCCTGCGAACGCATTCGCGATACGGAAAGCCAGACAACGTTGCCGTGGAAAGAGCGCGCGAAAAATGTTCGCGGCGCATTTGCCTGTCGCGAAAATTTGTCGGGCAAACATGTCGCAATCATCGACGACGTGATGACCAGCGGCGCAAGCATCAACGAAGTGGCGAAAACCTTGAAAAAATCCGGCGCCGTTCGCGTCAGCGCCTGGGTGATCGCGCGCACGCGCCCGGAAAGTTTTCAACCCACGCAATTCGACGATGTTTGATTTAGTTTTGTATCAGCCGGAGATTCCCGGCAACACCGGCAACATCATCCGGCTGTGCGCCAACACCGGCGTGACCTTGCATCTGGTCAAGCCGCTCGGTTTCACGATGACCGACAAACAAATGAAGCGCGCCGGTTTGGACTATCACGAGTACGCGAACATGCAGATTTATGAAAACTGGGATTCGTGCGCCGAAAAATTGCGCCACCGCCGCTGTTTCGCCATGACGACAAAAGGCTCGACACGCTACACCGACATTAAATTTGCCGAAGGCGATGTGTTTGTCTTCGGACCGGAAACACGCGGACTGCCGCCGGAGATGCTGGCGTTGTTTATTGCGGAACGGCGATTGCGTTTGCCGATGCGGCCCGATAGCCGCAGTTTGAATTTGGCGAACAGCGCTGCAGTGTTGGTGTTTGAAGCTTGGCGGCAGATGGGGTTTACGGGTGGAAAGTAACCCAAACCGCTTGACGTGCGACGGCGCTCGCGACGGGGTACGGGTGTCAAATTGGTCATTGCGAGGAGCGCAGTTTGCGACGAAGCAATCTCGCTTTTCGCGGTGGAAAAAGATCAAGATTGCTTCGTCGCTTTGCTCCTCGCAATGACCGAATAGGCAAAATTGTAGCTATGTATTTGGCAAACGCGCTTATGACAATTCGACTTTACTGATCACGTAACCCAAGCGCGGAAAATGAATCGCGACATCACCGACTTCTGTGCCATGCCAATTTAGCGTAACGCGTTGCGCCGAGATCGCGGCGACTATGCCAGTTACCGCTTCGGTACCGAAACTTTCCAGCGTAACGGCAACTTTGTCTCCGACTGAAACGCCCGTTGCTTCATCGGTATTTACTGAATTTCCAACCAGCGCTTCCGGCTTGCTTGCTAACGCAATCGCCAGCGCCGCTTCGCCGCTGATTTCTTCGCGCGTGCCGTAGCCATTCGCCGCGACGCGCT
>JANNFT010000359.1:0-2210 GCA_031380185.1 Pseudomonadota bacterium | reverse complement strand
CCGGCTATGCCGGGGGACTCCGCAAGGTTTGACCTATCAGTCGGTCGGATTGATTCTCTGATCTCGACCAAGAGATAGGAGAATCAACATGCGAGAGTACGAAAGTTTGAGTCATACCAAATGGGATTGCAAATACCACGTGGTATTTATCCCGAAGAGGCGAAAGAAGGTGATCTTTGGTGGGATCCGGAAATACCTGGGGAAGATGCTGCACGAGTTAGCGGTTCAGAAGGGATGCCAAATTGTGGAAGAGCACCTGATGTCGGATCACATTCACATGTGCATCAGCATCCCGCCGAAGTACTCCGTATCGAACGTAATGGGTTACATCAAGGGCAAAAGTGCCATTGGAATTGCGCGGCACTTTCTGGGCAAGAGCCGCAACTTCAGCGGGGAGAACTTTTGGGCACGTGGGTATTTTGTCTCCACGGTCGGCTTGGACGAAGCGATGGTTCGAGCGTATATCCGAGAGCAAGAAAAGGAAGACGAACGGTATGAGCAACTCAAACTCGGCGTGTAGGACAGCCGCCTTCAGGCGGCTCCAGCACTGTGCCCCTTCGAGGGGCTAACAAAACTAAGCCCCCGGCTTTGCCGGGGGTCATTTAACTATAATAAAATCACAACGCTTTATTAAGGAAGGCATTTTTCGTGCCATGATCGTAAGATATTGATGACTTGGAAACAAATTCTTACACTCGGAGTGCGGCCAATTGTAAGTGTAAAGTTTTTCGACAGTGCATCGGCCCGGGTCCATAAAGAAAACCGGTTGTCAGGCAGGTACGGGCACGGCTTTCCAGGAGGCTGGCTGGCGACGCGATTTCCTCCGGCCTTTGGGCCTGGTCGGGCGTGGAAGATCAGCAAAATCCAAACTCCGCGTTGTTTCGTATTTCCGGAAGGTAGACTGTTTTTTCGGAAGGCCGAATCATGACGCAATTAACCTGGTTGATCGAAGCGCCAATCGAAGCTGTCTGGGACGCGATTCACGATTCCCAGCGTTGGCCGCCGTGGTGGCCCTACTTAGTTCACCAGCAGGAGTCGGTGCGCAGCGAAAGCGGCGGCGTTCGCAACGTGCGTCGTTACAACCGGCGAACGCGCTTGCCCTATATGTTATCGTTCGATGCAAAGTCCACTCGGTTCGAACGGCTGGCATTGCTGGAAGGTGCTATCGATGGCGAATTGCAAGGTTGCGGACGCTGGCATTTTTATCGGCACGACGATGTGAGCGCGATTCGCTAAGACTGAGTGGTCGACGTGCATCAACCTTGGTTGCGGCGTCGGGTGCTGCTGTCGCGTCGGCCGATGAAGTAGAATCACTATGCGCTCATGCTTGCGGGTGGTCAGAGATTGGCGCGGCATGTGGGCGTGCGATTTTTGGGGTTGAAAGAGGATGCGTGATCTGGCTGCATCCCCGGAAGAATAATCAGCTTGAGATTAAGTCTCGCTACACAATAGTGACTACGCCGTCCTGTTCTAGCTGCTTAATACGATCAGAATCGTAGCCGAGTATTTTCGCCAGCACTTGCTGCGTATGCTCGCCCACGCGCAGCGGGGCCGGATCGCGTGGCGCGGAGGGCAGGCCATCCAGTTGAAATGGCGTGGCGGTGACGCGAACTTGTTTGCCGTCGTTATAGTCGACCGATGGAAACGCACCGCGCCCAAGGAGTTGCGGATGTTGAATCACTTCATGGGGCGTCAATACCGGCACGGCGGGAATGCGTGCCGCCGCAAGCGCATCAGTCGCCGCGCTGACGCTCGCGAAGCGATCGAGCCGTTGCCGGATCAAATCGGATAACGCCAGCCAATTTTTTCGGCGTGTCGCAGCGCTGGCGAATCGCGGGTCCGTATTTAATTCGGGCTGTTCGAGGAACTCGACGATACGCAACCACAAATGTGGCGCACCCACCGCTTGCAGCGCGACATAACCTGCGCCAACGCGATGCACGATCATGCCGTAGCGCGGGCCTTGCTCGATGGGGCCGCCGTTGAGAATACTGCCGAACGTCACGTCTTCCGCTGCGATTAAACATTCCAGCATGGAAACGTCAATGTAGGCGCCGCGACCGGTGCGAAGTTTTCGAATCAACGCTGCGTTGATGGCGCCAAAGGCATGAGTCCCTGCGAGTCCATCCGCCGCTTGCAGATAACTCACGCGCGGAACCGCATCGACGCCGCGATCCAATTCCATTAGGCCCGAGATCGCATTGATTAAA
>JANNFT010000275.1:0-15405 GCA_031380185.1 Pseudomonadota bacterium | reverse complement strand
TCGAACATTCCTGCGCCAATGCGATCAAGCTTGCCGCTATCCCCGGAAAAAATAACTCGATCGGAATCGCGGCCTTTAACTTTGAAAATCTCCGCAACCGCGATGTTGGTATTTCCCATCGGCAACTCGATATGCTCAATCTCCGCGCCAGTCTTGCCTCTCAGGCCATCCGGCGTCAGCGCCGAGCAATCCACACGCTGCGTAAGTTTTGCCTTAAGCGAAAATGTCAGCGCACTCATGATTTGGCCTTCAGCAACTTGTGTAGATGAAAATGATAAGGACCGAGCTTGCCGCCATAGTTTCCCGCGCTGATGCGCTTCACGCCTTTCGCCGCACCAAGCGCACACGCAGCGCGAATGCCGGCGATCATCGCATTGCGAACGTCGGCTTCGGTCAATCCATCGATAACAATTTCCAACACCGCGCCGATGTCCGGCGTGAGTTCCGTTTTGGTGATGCCGCGAATGGTCGGACAAAATGCATCGTTGGTCGACGCCGGCAACGCTTTATATTTTGAGCCGACCTTCGAACCGGAGCGCACCACGCCGCCGGGAAAAGGCATGATGACATTGCGCACTTTGCGCATCGCCTCGATTGCCGCTTCACTAGCCGCAAGTGCGGCGGCCTGGTCAGATGCCAGAATCAAAAAATTTCCACCACCGACGGCTTTCACCATGCCGGTGGATTCTTCGCAGAGAAACTCGCCGTCCATCACCGGCACGCGCCAATAGCGTTTGCCATCGATCAGTTTCGCGATTTGGAAGCCATCGCCGAAGTAGCGCAGGTTTTTCCCGAGCGCTAATTTTTCGCCTTCGTAAATGCCGGCGAAACACGCGCTGGTCGGTGCGGTGAGCACGCATTGCCCGACCCGGCGCTCCAATTGCTTCGCCAATTCTTTGCTCGACACCGCGAACAACAACACCGACGCGCCGGGCCGCCCATCCGGCGTCTCGCCGGGGTCAAGACGACGCTCGATGCCCGCCTCGCAGCCGCACGCGATGACGGAAGTCGCGAAGCCGGTCAAAGACAGCGCCGAGTGATAGGCCCATTTTAAGTTGTGCGCCGTGATGAGAATGCGAGTCGCCTTCATGCCGAAGGCTTCGGCGAACGTGTCGTCGATAAGCGTGCCATTGATGATCATGGCGCTATGTTACGCGGAGGCTGGGCGGCGCGGCAATGTTGACGGGCCAGCCAAATTGCACTGGAAAGTTTCTTGCGCTAGCATAGCAATGAGTTTTCGTGAGGTGGTCATGGGTGTTTCTGCAGACAGTTGGATCAAACGGCGCCAAATTAGCGTCGACGAGTATTATCGTATGGGCGAGGTTGGATTGATTGGGCCTGACGAGCGGGTCGAACTCATTGAGGGGGAGATTATCGATATGGCCCCCATCGGCTACGATCACGCGAGCTTCGTGAACGAACTCAATAGCCTTTTAGTGCAGGCGGTTAAGGGCAAAGCGATATTGTCGGTGCAAAATCCGGTTCGCCTCAGCAACCGAAGCGAGCCCGAACCCGATTTTGCGGTGCTCAAACCACGCGCTGATTTTTACCGTAAACAACACCCCAACGCAGCCGATACGCTTTTGATTATCGAAGTTTCGAACACTTCGGAGCGTTACGACCGCGAGATCAAGCTGCCTTTGTACGCCAGCCACGGCATACCGGAAGTATGGATCATCAGCATCGAGCATAAAACGTTATCGATTTACCGTTTGCCAACCGGTGATCGTTATCAGCATGAGCAGACTACCGATACGCCGGGATTGGTGGCCCTATGGGCGCTGCCGGAAGCGAGTGTCGATCTCAGTACGCTGTTTTAAAACGAGGGGCGGGTGGCGCCCACGCTACATTTTGCCGGTAGCCGCGATGCATTCCACTTCGACTCGCGCCCCCAGCGCTAGACCGTTTGCGCCCAACGCGCTACGAGCCGGGTAGTTGCCGGAGAAGTAAGTTTTGTAGATCTCATTAAACGTCGACCAATCGGAGATGTCCGCGAGCATCACAGTACATTTAATCAGGTCGGCCATGCTGTAGCCATGCGCTTCCAGCGACGTCTTAATATTCTCCATCGTCTGTTTCGCTTCTTCCTTAATGCCGCCGGGCGCAAGCTTCAAGCTTCCTGGAATAATCCCGACTTGTCCGGATAGATACAGCGTGTTGCCATGACGAACCGCTTCGGAAAGGGGAAGGTTTTTGGGCAAGACCTTTCCCGAATTCAGGAACTCAGCCGAATCGCCGTCGGCGGGATATAGTAAGGGGACGGCAACCAGGAAGGCCATTAGCGGAAATAAGATTTCGGATCGTTTCATGTCTACTCCTCTCAGGATAGTTTGCGAAATATCTCATGGATACTAGGGAAGCTCTGAATAAATTCGAGTTCTAAGTGAGACAAGGCGCGAGCAAAAAATATCGACGCCGCATATAGATGATATGTAAGGAGATATTTTTTGTGAGCAACGCGGTATCACGACGAAATCGAACTTATTCAGAGCTTCCCAAATGTAGTGCATCGTAACTAATGCCACTTTATTTTCCGGGCGAGGCGCACGAATTCCTTCTTGTCATCCCCGCGAAGGCGGGGATCCATACGACCGGCAAAGTTGCCCAGACAAGCGCTCTCACCTGATGCGTTGATTTCGCCCTCATCTAAGCCTTATGGGTTCCCGCCTTCGCGGGAACGACAACCCGGCTGGAGTAGCGCTCTATATAAGAATCGTAACCTTCCCCGTATGCGCCGCGCTTTCAAGATAACGATACGCCGCGCCCGCTTCTTCGAAGCCAAAGCTACGGCCGATGGCGGGACGCATTTTATTGACCTCGATTGCGCGATTCATCTCCTCGAACATTTCGCGCGAACCGACGTAGATGCCCTGCACGCGAATGTGCCGGCGCAGGATCGCGGCGGTGTTGATTTCGCCGCTGGTGCCGGCAATGACACCGATCAGCGCGACGGTGCCGCCGAGGCGCACGGCGTTGATGGATTTCGAAAGCGTTCCACTGCCGCCGACTTCGACCACGATGTCCGCACCGCGTCCGCCGGTGAACTTGATCACCGCTTTGTCCCAATCGGGTACGGCCCGGTAGTTGATGGTGTCGTCCGCACCGAGTTGCTTGGCGATGGCGAGTTTTTCATCGGAGCTCGAGGTGACGATCACACGCGCACCGCTCATTTTCGCGAATGCCAGCGCGATCATCGACACGCCACCGGTGCCCAGACACACCACCGTATCCCCGGCTTTGATCTCGCCTTGACACACCAATGCGTTCCAAGCCGTGACCGCGGCGCAGGGCAAACTCGCCGCTTCCTCGTCGCTAAGATGAGCGGGCACTTTCACCACGCCTTGCTCCGATAAGACCACGTACTCGGCGAGCATGCCGTCAATCGCCCCGCCCATGGCGCTTAACGGGGCTTCCGGCGGAATTCGGCCGCCGAGCCAATGCTGCATGAACGCGCCGGCGACACGATCGCCGATTTTTACGCGCGACACGCCGGCGCCGGTTTCAATGACTTCGCCAACGCCATCGGACAGCGGGATCCGCCCGGCCGGTGGCGGCGCACCGTAGGAACCTTTTGCCACCATGAGGTCGCGATAGTTCAGCGAGCAGGCTTTCATCTTTAACAGTACTTCGCCCGGGCCAGGCTTGGGATCGGCGCGGTCGGCGCGAACGACGTTATCGAGGCCGCCGCGATTTTGCAGTTCATAGAGCTTCATTAGTTTTTCCTTATTTTTTCGCAAATGTTGGCTAATGACTATTTGCGAATAACTACCCAACTTGTCATTCCCGCGAAGGCGGGAATCCATTTGGCCTATCGAATTACCACTTCAACATGGATTCCCACCTTCGCGGGAATGACACAACTTACGCAGCGGCGTGCACCGTATCATGCAACGGTGCAAGATTCCCCTGCCCATCAAATGCCAGCGCGCGCGGTGGCTCGACAATTTCAAACTGCCCATCCTGACGGCGAACTTCGGCCAACAATACATTGGATACTTCGATTTCGCCGAGGTGCAAAGTATTGCGAATACGTACGATGCGGCAATCTTCCGGCTTCACGCGAACCACCGTTTTTACCGCCAACGCAATCGCATCGTGATCGTTATTCATGACGATGGGAATCGCGCCGCCGTCGAGATTCATCGATGTAATTACATTGGCGTAGGTCGAGGCAACGTCCAACTCCTTGTACAAACGCATGGTGATGACATCGGCGGAACCCAGGCCAGTCGCATTGCCTTGGCTGACGCGGGTCAACCCAAGGACCACAATTTTTTTTACACGCGGTTTGTCTTGCCACTTCACATTGCGACGATTGCGTCCGGTGATGTTGGGATCAAAACCAGCGCCGGAAATATTCTTGCCCATCTCGTCGATGATCAAAACATCAATGTCGTCGAAGAACAATTGCGGCATCATGCGTTTTGCCATCGCTTGCAAATCCGGCTCGCGGGTTTTCAGATTTTTCGCCGGAATAATCTCGATGTAGGCAGTCTCGTCATAGGCATTTTCAACGATGCCGACACCAAATAATACGTTGCGCTGAGCAATATTCACTTCGCGAATCTGCGGCAACAGCTCGGGAAATCTATCCATGCCATGGGTGTGATAGATCGCCGCACCGGTGATTTTGCCGATACCGATCGCGAGCATTTTCGTCAGCCCACTTTCGGTGGCGCCGCGAAATCCGGTGTGCGGTTTGATGCGATTGATCACGACGATCGCTTCCGCTTCCGCCGCGTATTTGTCCATGTGCACCGGTGTGCCGTCAGCGAGATGACCGACGATTTTGGTTTCCATCGTCGCGCGGATCGGCACGCCGGTCGAGGCTTCCGTAATGCCGTAGGTCTCCAACACTTTCTTCTGGCCTTCGGCGGTCGCTGCGCCGTGACTGCCCATGCAGGGAAAGATGAATGGCTGCGCGCCGAGCGCCTTCAATTCGGCGACTACCGCGCACGCGATCGACGCGATATTGGCAATGCCACGACTGCCACAACCGACGGCGATCGCCTGCCTGGGTTTGACGCGTTCGCGGATTTCCGGCCGCGCGAATTCGCGCCGGATTGCGCCGGAAATATCGGCCAACTTCGCGGGGTCGAACTTTTGTCGCACGCGCGCCATCGGCGGCAACGGAACATCGAGGCCACCGGCGATATTCACTTCTATTTTTTCGGGGATCATGATGATTTCCTTTCGCGCTGCGATTAACTTATCTGTGACATTATCTAACTTCTAGCGCCAAAGGCAATCGCGCTCAAAAATACGCATTATCGTACTGACGTCGGTTCAATTAACAAAATGTATGCAACTCAATCGCGTCTGCATTCGTGCACCATTAGCCTGGAGCCTTGGCCAATCTCGCTCATTTCGGCGTCGCCGATTTTGAAGCTATCTAAGCGCATGGTTTGATAGCGATCAAAATATTCTTTGAGTTCTCGTTCGATTCCACGATCGAACTCAGGCTTCACGACGTGCGTATTGCCGCGCGTGACCTTAACGATCTTGCCATCCTTCGCGACAAGTTCACCGTCCTTGAATACGTGGGTCGGCGCCGAAAACATTTTCTCACGATCCGGTAAATCTTCGTAGACCGTGATATCCGCGGCCGCTCCCGGGGCGAGGTGACCGCGGTCCTCTAGACCCAATATTTTTGCCGGGCCGGCACGAGTCATAATGGCGATTTCATAGAGCGAATATTCGCGATGAATTGATGCCAGCGTACTCAACGCAGCGGCGTCGGGATTGAGGCGCGAAAGCTGGTCGTTGCGAAAGGTTCTATCCATCAACAATTTGATGAGATGCGGATAACTGGTAAACGGCGCTCCGTTTGGATGATCCGTGGTCAAAAAGACTCGCCAAGGATCGTTCACCAGCAAAAATATTTCCAGGCCGATGGCCCACTGCAGCGCATTGACGAAATTCTTATCGCTATACCGGAACGGCACGACGCCGCAACCGGCATCGCATTCGATATCCATCACGACAAATTTTTTTGGATGGGCGAAACTGGAATTTCGATGCTGCGCCATGCTATCGCCAGAAGCGGTCACGGTTTGGCCGAACAATATTTGACCGACATCGGCACTGACATTTTTATTGGCGTTGATCGCCTCGGCAATGCGCGCCGCGCCCGAGGAAAACTTCCGATCGCCTTCGCTACCGTAGGAATGAAACTGAATATGAGTCAAGTGAATTGGCAAACCTTCTGCTGCTTTCATCGTCTCAAGCGTCGTCTCGACATTACCGGGCACGCCGAGATTGCTGGCGTGAACGTGAAGCGGATGTGGAATCTTCAAGTCTTCGAGCGCTTGCGCAAGCGTTTTCAGAATGCGCCTCGGCGTCTGACGATAGTGGACATGTTCTTCGTCAAGATCGAGTTGGCGTTGATTGAATTTAAACGCGCTGATACCGCCGGGATTAACGATCTTAATTGCCATACATTGCGTGGCATGCAAGGTCCACGCGACGTAATCGTTGATCGCTTTTTGATCGCGTTTGGCTGCGAGCATTCGCAATAAAAAATCGTCCGAGCCAAGCATCGCATAACCGCCGCGATCGACGATGGGCGTATCGGCCATTTCGAGATGCGCTTGGCGCGCGTTGACCGGAAGCAAAGCGGGTTCAAAACAAGCGGTGTAGCCCATCTCGGTGTAGCGATAGCCGGTCGCCAACGTGCCGGGCGCCGCTTGGCCGGCGCTGCTGCGCGTCAACTCCGTGCGTGCGCGTGGATCGGCGCGATGATCCTCCGGCAACATGGCGCGGGCGATATTGACCTTACCGCCACCGATGTGGGTGTGCATGTCGATCGCGCCGGCCATGACGATTTTCCCGGCAAGATTGTAAACTTGATCGATTCGTTCGTCAGGAGAAGGCGATTTAACAATGCGGCCGTCGCGCACGAAAATGTCGCGCAACTCGCCATTAACGCCGTGCGCCGGATCGATGACCTTACTGCGCGCGAGCTTGACTAACACGGGAAAACCAATTGAATTTGCATGACCGTTAGTTTAACGGCTTTGCTAACGACTTACGATTAGGTGCGGTGAATAGACTTTTGGGACGTGAAAAACAAACGAAGATTGTCTATTCGGTCATTCTGGGATGCTCGGAGACGCGCATGGATACGGCATGGCCTCGGGCCATTGCCTCTGACCGTCATGCTTAGGATTCGTTATACGCTTTTAGTCGATTCATCACGACCGAGTCGATGAATCGTGCCAGTTTCGGCGAGAAACCGCGTGGGTTCGGGAACTTCTATGCGACGCGGTTGGCGCAAGCGCTTCAGTACGCTCGGGAAAACCCAATAGACGAACATCCACACCAACAGAAAACCACAGAGAAGCATCGACGCAAGAGTTATATCCATGCGGCAGCATAGCCGGTTATGCGCTCGGCAATTGTAAACTTTTGTGTCGGATTCCCGCTCGACTCGCTGCGTAAACAGGCCGCCGCGTTACAGCGCTAATCGAGCGTGAGTTTTAGCGTTCCCAAGCAACTGTACAGAGATTTTTCCATTGCCTCATCGCTCGGAACGGGCATCTGCAAATTCACCACCGTCACCACGTTATTGATGACGGTGACATACATCACTCCCTTCATTTCTTCGTTACCGGCTTTGCCCGACCACACGATTTTCTTATATTCACTATTGCCAACGAACTCTGCCGTGACCGTGCTTTTCTTGAAATCGGCGCGACGGCTCTCGATGCCGCCGATATAGCGATTGACATATATTTCCTTCACCTCTTCGCGGTGTTCCGGCTTCAGCAGGGAAAAATCATCTTTGGTGTAATTAAAAGCCAACTGAATAATCCCAGCGGCTTCGTTCTCCAATTTGTCTTCGCGAAACGTGTACGTGATGCCATTTTGCACCGAGCGGGCGCGCAGTTCGACAAATCCTGGCGGCGGTTGAAACGCAAATTGTTCATACGCCCCTTCTGGCTGACATTCGGCCGCAAACACGGTGGTCGAAAACAACGCGGTCAGGCCGGCGATGCTCAAGAATTTTCTATTCATAATTTCCTCGAAGGCAATTTGAGTTGCCAATGTAAAGGGTTGCGGTGATGTTCGAGAGCACATTCTAGCGGAAGGTTCCCCGGCGTTTTACTCGCTTAAAAATTAGGCGTAAACTTCGCAACCTTCCCCCGAAAAATAACTTTACATGCAAATCGGCCCCTATCTGCTGAAGAATAATATTGTCGTGGCGCCGATGGCAGGCGTTACCGATCGGCCATTTCGTCAGCTTTGCAAAATGATGGGCGCAGGTATGGCGGTCTCGGAAATGGTCGCCTCCAATTCATTATTGTGGGGCTCGGAAAAAACATTGCGTCGCGCCAACCACGACGGCGAAGTTGAACCCAAATCCGTGCAAATCGCCGGCGCCGACCCGGCCATGATGGCCGACGCGGCAAAGTATAATGTCGATAAAGGCGCACAAATTATTGACATCAATATGGGCTGCCCGGCAAAAAAAGTTTGCAATGTCATGGCCGGCTCCGCGTTGTTGCGTGACGAGCCGTTGGTTGGAAGAATTCTCGATGCCGTAGTCGGCGCCGTGAATGTGCCGGTTACGTTGAAAATCCGCACCGGTTGGGATAAGCAAAACAAGAACGCGATCATGGTTGCGCGCATTGCCGAAAGCGCGGGCATTCAGGCGCTGGCGATGCATGGCCGTACGCGTGCCTGCGCCTACACCGGCGACGCGGAGTATGACACTATCGCCATAGTCAAAACTCACATCAAAATACCGTTGATCGCGAACGGCGACATCGCCACCCCGGAAAAAGCCAAGCACGTTCTGGAATACACCGGCGCCGATGCGGTAATGATCGGTCGCGCGGCGCAGGGCCGGCCGTGGATTTTTCGCGAGATCGAGTATTTTCTTAAGACCGGGACGCACTTAGCTTTGCCTAAGGTGCGGGAAATCCACGACGTGTTGAGGAAACACCTGGAGGACCTATACGAATTTTACGGTGAAGAAACCGGCGTTAAAGTTGCCCGGAAGCATATTGGTTGGTACACCAAAGGATTGGTCGGTTCTGCCAGCTTCCGCCACGGATTGATGCAACTGCAAAGCAGTGCAGAGCAAATGCAAACGATCAATTATTTCTTTGGTGAACTCGCAACAGAAAACGAGCGCCTGAGTTATATTCAGGAAGAACTTGCAGCATGAAAAAAGAAAACGAAATTTCCGCCTGCGTGCGAAAAACCGTCGGTGATTATTTCAGGCACTTAGACGGTGAAAAACCTTGCGCGGTATATGAGGCGGTGCTGGAAAGCATGGAGAAACCGCTAATTGAAGTGGTGCTGCATCAAGCCGGCGGGAATCAAACCAAGGCCGCCGACATTCTGGGACTGAATCGCAATACACTGCGCAAAAAGATGTCGCAATACGGAATCGATTAATCGGCGGCGGTCGAAAAAAATCCCAATGATCAAGATTCAACGCGCCCTGATCAGCGTGTCCGATAAAACCGGAGTCCTGGCATTCGCCGTATCGCTACGCGAGCGTGGCGTCGAGATTCTATCCACCGGCGGCACCGCTAAAATGTTGCGTGACGCCGGCGTTGCAGTCACCGAAGTATCCGATTACACCGGCTTTCCTGAAATGCTCGATGGCCGCGTCAAGACCTTGCATCCGAAAATTCACGGTGGCATTCTAGGTCGGCGCGATTGGCCGGAACATATCGAGCAAATGATAGCCCAAGGCTTTCCGCCAATTGATCTGGTCGTGGTAAATCTGTATCCATTCCGCGAGACAGTCGCGCGACCGAACGTTTCGAAGGCGGACGCGATTGAAAATATCGACATCGGTGGCCCGGCGATGGTGCGTAGCGCGGCGAAGAATCACGACAGCGTTGCCGTTGTGACTGATCCGAAAGACTATGCAGTGATTGCAAAAGAATTGTCACAGCAAGGCGGGCTTAGCGCTGCGACGCGCTTTCGCCTGGCATGCAAGGCGTTCAGTCACACCGCAGAGTATGACGGCGCGATCAGCAATTATTTGACGTCGTTGGATAGCGAAGCCAAACCGGGTGAATTTCCCACTCGATTGAATCTACAATTCGAGTTAGTGCAAATCTTGCGCTACGGCGAGAATCCGCATCAACAGGCGGCGTTCTATCGCGACCTGCAACCGGCGCCGGGGGCGCTGGCGAATTTCCGGCAACTACAAGGCAAAGAACTCTCCTACAATAACATCGCTGATGCCGATGCCGCTTGGGAATGCGTCAAGAGTTTCTCCAGAATCGCCTGTGTCATCGTAAAGCACGCCAATCCATGCGGGGTCGCAATTGCGGACCAGCCGCTTGAAGCCTATCAGCATGCGTTCGCGACCGATCCGACCTCGGCATTCGGCGGCGTCATCGCCTTCAACCGCGAAGTGGACGCGGCGACGGCAGAAGCAGTAACCAAACAGTTTCTGGAAGTGCTTATCGCGCCAAGTTATTCGGCCGCGGCGCTGATCTTACTAAAACAAAAAGCCAATGTGCGCGTTCTATCGGCGGAATTCGCGTTGAGTCATCATCGCTGGGACATGAAACGTGTCGGCGGCGGATTGTTGCTGCAATCACCCGATGATGCGCTGGTCGGAACACGGGATCTGAAAATCGTCAGTCAGAAAAACCCGAGCCCGGCGCAGGTGGACGATCTGATTTTCGCGTTTCGTGTAGCGAAATTTGTGAAGTCGAACGCTATCGTGTTTTGTTCGGAAGGTCGGACATTGGGCATTGGCGCGGGACAAATGAGTCGTGTCGATTCGACTCGATTGGCATCGATGAAAGCCCGCCAGGCGGGTTTGAATTTGACGAATTCGGTTGCGGCCTCCGACGCATTCTTCCCGTTCCGCGATGGCTTGGACGTCATCGCCGAAGCGGGCGCAACGGCGGTGATTCAGCCGGGTGGCAGCATGCGCGACGAAGAAGTGATCGCGGCGGCAAATGAGCACGGCCTCGTAATGGCGTTGACGGGTGTTCGGCACTTTCGCCATTGATATGTTCTTTCCCGTGCGCCGTTGCCACGAACCAGTATCCGTGCGCCTTTGCGGGCATGCCTCGATGCGAAGCAATGGCCCAAGGTCACCTCGTATCGACGCGCCTCGTGGCAAGGTTCGAACGGAGTATTCATGAGGGTTCTCGTCATTGGTTCCGGTGGACGCGAACATGCGATCGCGTGGAAACTGTTGCAAAGCAAGCGCGTGTCGCGTATCTATGTCGCCCCCGGCAACGCCGGAACGGCACGGGAATTCGGCGTTGAAAATGTCGCTATCACCGAAATCCCGGATTTGGTCGAGTTTGCGCGCGACAAAGACATCGGCCTGACCGTCGTCGGCCCAGAAGCGCCGCTCGCCGCCGGTGTCGTCGACGCATTTCGCAATTCCAAGCTGCGCATTTTCGGCCCAACGCGCGCGGCGGCACAGTTAGAAAGTTCGAAAGATTACGCAAAGCAATTTATGCAGCGGCATCGCATTCCGACTGCGAATTCGGAAACCTCATCGGACCTTGCGGAAGCACACGCCTACGTCGATCGCTTCGGCGCGCCGATTGTCATCAAGGCCGATGGCCTTGCGGCGGGCAAAGGCGTTGTGGTCGCCATGACGCTCGATGAAGCGCATCGCGCGGTCGATTTCATGCTCGTAGATAACAAGCTCGGTGCGGCCGGTGCGCGAGTGGTGATCGAAGAGTTTTTGGTCGGCGAAGAAGCGAGCTTCATCGTCATGGTTGACGGCGATCACATCCTTCCGCTCGCAACCAGTCAAGATCACAAACGATTATTGGACGGTGATCGGGGCCCGAACACGGGTGGCATGGGCGCTTATTCTCCCGCGCCGATTGTGACGCCAGCGTTGCATGCCAAAGTGATGCGCGAAGTAATTCGCCCGACTGTGCTTGGCATGAAAAATGAAGGAATTGTCTATACCGGATTTTTATACGCCGGACTGATGATCGATAAGGCCGGAAATGCCAAAGTACTGGAATTCAATTGTCGCCTTGGCGATCCCGAAACCCAGCCGATTATGATGCGGCTAAAAAGTGATCTAGAGCATTTACTGGTTCACGCGGTGGACGGTACACTCGATCAAATTGAAGCCGATTGGGACGGTCGAGTCGCCGTTGGTGTCGTGCTCGCCGCCGCGGGTTATCCCGAGGCGCCACGCCGGGGCGATACCATCAGTGGCCTACCTACGAACAGCGGCGATCGAGTGGTATTTCACGCTGGCACGACGCTTCGGGAAAATGACGTGCTCACTGCCGGTGGCAGGGTACTATGCGTGACGGCGCTCGGCGAGAATATGAAGCTCGCGCAACAGCGCGCCTATTCTTTTGCGACGGGCATCCAATTCGATGGCATGCAACTGCGCCACGACATTGGTCATCGCGCCCTTGCCACAAAGTAATGCCGATATTACCCGCTGCGCGATTGCGGCGCGTGCGCGAACATTTAGGCAGTGGCGGCATTATTGCCTACGCGACGGAATCTTGTTTTGGACTGGGCTGCGATCCCAACAATGAACGCGCGTTGCGCACATTGCTGCGCATCAAACGCCGGCCAAAATCGAAAGGACTCATCGTGGTAGCCGATCGCGTGGAGCGCTGTGCCTCACTTCTTTGCGCCATTAGCAAAGTTGACATGGCCGGTATTCAAGCCACTTGGCCCGGACCTCACACCTGGCTGATTCCTGCTAAAGCGCGCGCGAAACGGACCTTGCGCGGAAATCACGGGGCGCTCGCTGTTCGGGTAACCGCCCACACCGACGCCAACAATCTTTGCGCGCGATTGAGGATCGCGTTGGTTTCCACCAGCGCAAATCGCGCCGGCCAGCGCCCGGTCAAAACGACCCGGGAGTGTTATCGGCGGTTCGGCACTAGGGTAATGGTGATCCCCGGAAAAATCGGCGGGCGAAAAACGCCTTCTGTTATCCAGGATCTTCGCACCGGAAAGTTATTGCGATGATCTCTGTTCGCGCGAAAGAGTATTACGTCGACCTACAAAACCGAATTGTCGCGGTGCTGGAAAAGATTGAAGGTAACGCCTTTCGCCGCGATGGTTGGGACCGCCCCGAGGGCGGTAGCGGAGTTAGCTGCCTGACGGAAAATGGCCAAGTGTTCGAGCGCGCGGTAGTGAGTTTCTCTCACGTATTCGGCCAACATTTGCCGCCTTCGGCAAGCGCGTCGCGGCCGGAACTGGCGGGCCGCGGCTTTGAAGCGATGGGCGTTTCGTTGGTGCTACATCCACGCAATCCCTACGTGCCGACGGTGCATATGAACGTACGATTTTTTATCGCTATCCACCAGCAACAGCCACCGGTATGGTGGTTCGGCGGCGGAATGGATTTAACGCCATACTATGGCTTTGTGGAAGACGCCCGGCACTTTCACCAATCGTGCAAAAATGCGTTGGCTCCGTTCGGCGACGCCTATCATCCGCGTTTCAAGAAATGGTGTGACGAGTATTTTTTTCTCAAGCATCGTAACGAACCGCGCGGTATCGGCGGAATTTTCTTCGACGATCTAAACGAGCGGGATTTTGAATTTAGCTTTGCGTTGATGCAAAGCGTCGGGGATCATTTCGTACCTGCTTACATGCCGATTCTCGAACGCCGCGTAAATGCGCCATTCAGCGAGCGCGAACGAGCATTTCAGGCCTACCGCCGGGGACGTTACGTGGAATTTAATTTAGTGTACGACCGCGGAACCTTGTTTGGGTTACAGTCGCGGGGACGAACTGAATCAATTTTAATGTCGCTACCGCCAATCGTAAACTGGCGTTACGACTGGTCGCCCGCGCCGACTTCTGAGGAAGCGCGACTTTATAACGAATTTTTAGTCGGGAAAGACTGGGTTTAACCCCACTACGCTCGATCCGGTCTAAGCCGTCAGACCCTAGCTTTTCTTCCTACGCTGTACTGCTATCGCAGCCGCACCGGCAAGAACAAGAAACAAGCTCGCGGGCGTGGGCAATGCCTGTACGCCGCCGCCACCTGTTACGCCATCATCCGGCAATTCCCCGGAAGTTGTCGGTTGGTTTCTTTTAATCGAGTCGTTAGACTTCATCCACTTTGGACTTAGCGGTAAAGCGCTTGCCTCGATGCTAAAACCAACGATCATTGTGATTACTAAAGCTCTCAATGAGAGCATGGTTTTACGTGTCATTTTGTTGTCCTTTCTAATCCTAAAACGTAACAATCTCGCTACGTTGAGCAGCCACAGGTTTTAATTATACTTACAAATCAGCCTAACCAATTAGCTTGACCCACGCGCTATATAGTTAGGAAAACTATTCTAACCCAATACGTGCAGCAACGTCGCACAGGATAAATCTTTGTTATGTGCTCTAGACTACGTCAAAATACAAAAGCAAGTGACGTGCCATGAATCCGCGTGACTATATAATGTTATGATTTTTAATGAAATTTAAAAATAGCGCTGAATCGTTACAGCGAAAACTTGACGATAGTGTAAGATTTTTCGACACAATAATTAGCATAATAGCCCCTTGTGACAGGACAATTTCAGAACGCCAGACGTCCGCTAAAATGAATACCGAAATTATCAGTGTCGCTCGAGGGCTCTAAAATTCCGTTTTTCGGTGCGCTCGCCCCTATTTCCTGGCCTTCGTAATAGGGTTCGAGCGAAACTCCAAATCGTCGACCAAAGTACCATTCGAGCGGCACACCTAGTCGATAGCCGGTCCGGGAACCGAGATCGAGCGTAGTTTCGGACGTGATATTGACGTCGAGCTTGGCATCGATTGGGCGAATCAGCCGAAGGTCGGCGCCGGCGCGAAATCGTTCGCTTTTTTGCCACGCGATTTCAAGTCCCAATGCGCCATAAAACCAGCGATAGTCCTCAAGCAACCCCAGCACGCCGTTCTTCGGCAAAATATTCCGCCGCCAGTAGCGATATCCGGCGCCGAGGTACGGAGTCAGAGTGATCGTTTCGCTTGGTGCGTATGCATAGCCGACTGATGCCAGGCCATTAAGAATGGTCGTTTCGGTTTGTGTTTGGTGCGGTCGAGAGGCTGACGTTGCGCCGTCGTATTCAACCTCGCCGCCGTGTGCTGAACCGACCAATCCAATACGCCACGAACCCGGCGCAAATTTAATCGCCGCGTTGATGCCGGGCAAGATTCCGGTTTCCTTGTTGCGCAAGCGCTGATCGTCGGGAAACTCGGCATACCGGAAAGACAGAAGGGAAACGCCCAGGTTAAGGGAATTGGACTCGTCCGCCAGAGATACAATCGTAATCGACATCACGAAAAGTGACGTAACACTTATTGTGAGTAACTTTCCTAAGCGCTGCTCATTTCTCACCTGGAATCATCCCGCACGCGGTCACAATTCAAGTCGCGATTATTGACAGCGCTGAGACAAATTTCCCGCGAACACGTCGCTCCACTTGGGTAAGG
>JANNFT010000269.1:0-1594 GCA_031380185.1 Pseudomonadota bacterium | reverse complement strand
CAAGAAACCTTCGTGCCGAATTTGAACACTGCATGCTTATCGGATGGCGTTGGGCGATTGGTCTATTGCAATACATGGCTGGAGAGCCGCTCTGGGATTGCCTCTCCACCTTATCTCTGCGCTAAACCAGGAATCGATTCGCGCGACCGCATCACTTTTTAACGCCCGCCGCCAACTCGCTCGGCGACAAAATCGGAATCCGCGACTCGCCGGCCAGCGCGAGTAATTCATCATCACCCGTTACGATTGCATCTACTTTTGCGGCGTAGGCTAAGCGTAAAAACATTTCGTCGTTCGGGTCGCGGCATTTGGGTATGCGCGCGCGGGTTTTCGGCGTGGCGATGGTTTCGGCGTAGGGTAAATAGTCTTCGAGTAGATCGTGTTGATCGGATTCCGACAACGCAAATTTCTTATAAGCCATCACGCGCATCAACTCTTCGACGGTTTCTTTGGACACGACGGGAACAATTCCGCCTTGCTGCCAAAGATTTCGCAACCAAACCGCGCCCAGCGATTCGAACACGAGCGCCGAAATCAGCACGTTCGTATCCAACACCACGCGCATCGGATCGGTCATTTACCGCTACGGGCCCGTTTGATCGCGTCTTTGATGTCTTGCTCGGTGATGCCCAGCGCCGAGAGCTTTTTACGTACGGCATCGGCTCGCGACAATTTCAGTGGCGTGAGCACGATGCGGCCCGCTTCTGCTTGAATGTCGAAATAATCGGTGCCGGGGAATTCTTTCACGATCGCCTTGGGCAATGTGAGTTGATTTTTGGATGTGATTTTGGCTAGCATGCGATTTTCGCTAAAGTAAGGATTCCTTACTTTAGCGAAAATCCTATTGAAAGGCAATTGTTTTGCTTTGCGATGGATAGTTTGTCTACCCCACCTGTCATTCCCGCGTAGGCGGGAATCCATACTGATTTAGGTGATGCCACTGGCAAATGGATTCCCGCCTTCGCGGGAATGACAAGAGCGGACAGGGTAGCCCTAGGCTCGCCACTGGCCTAGGGCCAGAGCCAGTATCCATCTGCCTCTCCAGCAAATTACCGAGCGAACCTACAGATGACTTGGATCAGTTTTGCGCTGCGAGTCTTACTTGAGCGAAGGTTTGCTCGACCACGGACTCGGCCCCTTGGCGATAAACTTCCCCGAGCAGAATAAGGGCGGGGCCTTCGAGGTTCAGGGCGACGATGGTGCTGGCTAAATTTGCCAGCGTGGAAAATTCGATGCGTGCGTTAGTTAGCGACGCATTTTCAACGACCGCGACTGGCGTGCTCCCCGCTTTACCCGCGCCGATTAAACGCGCTGAGATCGCTTCCGCTTCGCCGCTCGCCATGTAGAGCGCGACGGTGTCGGCGGTGACGACGGTTTGCACCCAATCATTTTCCGCTTCGCCGGGGCCGACTCTTGGCGTGACGAAGGCGACGCTGCGGCTCAAGCCGCGGCGCGTGAGGGAGATGCCGAGATCGGCGCTCGCCGCGAGTGCGGCGGTGATGCCGGGGACGATTTGATATTCGACGCCCGCTTGTTGCAATGCTTCGATTTCCTCCTGCGCGCGGCCGAATAGCATTGGGTCGCCGCCTTTTAA
>JANNFT010000249.1:0-1811 GCA_031380185.1 Pseudomonadota bacterium | reverse complement strand
ATGGCGCACAACTACGCGCCGCTGATGGCGGCGGAGAATTCCCAGAACGCCTTTTGAAATATGGTTAGAAGGCGTTTTCATCCGGCAACTAAAAGCGATGTTTTCGCGATCGTCCAACCTTGCCTGCTATTCAGTTTGTTCGCGCCTCGTCTCGCTCAGAACTCGAACTTATTCAGAGCTACCTCAATTTGTCGTTGTCATGTTTGTGTAACTGAATTATTTTACGCTCCCAATCTGAACCATCCCTTTGGCAGGCAGCCGGACTGGAGGTGGAACTTTCCCAGTGGACAGGCGGTGCTTTTCCATCTGGGGCTCACAAATTTATATTGGGGAAATCATGATGGAAAACGGCAATTACACATTGGCAGGATGCGTGACGAAAGCGCGCGCAATCGGCAAGTTATTTTTACAGATGTTAGCCATACCGGTTTTGGCGACGGCCGCCATCGGCTTAGCGCATGCGGACGACGACAAAGAGGCCTACGCGATTGGGCTATGGGGCGATCTGCCGTATTCGGCGGAGCAAGCGGCCGGCTTGTCAGCGTTGATTGCGGATATGAATTCGCAAAAATTGGCTTTCACCGTTCATGACGGCGATCTTAAGGCCGGCGGCACTCGCTGCGACAACGTAATCTACACCGACGCGCTCGGCTACTTCAATTCGCTGAAGGCGCCCGCGATGTTCACCCCGGGCGACAATGATTGGACCGACTGCGACCGCCTTTCGGCTGGCGCGTACTCACCGCGCGAGCGCCTCGATCTCGAGCGTACCGTGTTCTTCAGCACGCCGTTCTCGATGGGTCAGCGCCGATTGCGTCAAGAAGTACAGACGACGCCGCTGTGCGTCGGCGTGAGCGGTTTGGTTCCTTGCGTCGAGAATCGCCGCTGGACGGTCGGTGGCGTGATGTACGTGACACTTAACGTTCCGGGTTCTTGTAATAATTTGTGCGACACCGGTCCTGATTTGGCCGAGTACACCGCGCGCAACCACGCCAACATTATGTGGTTGCAGGAAACCTTTGCCGCGGCTAAGGCGCGCAAGGCGGCCGCGGTCATGATCATTGCCCAGGCAAATGTGGGCTGGGATCAGTCGGATCTAACTCGGGCGCCGCTGCGTGATCCAAGAACGCTGGCGGAGGCTAATCCCTTGCTTGACGGCTACCAGGAATATTTGATTGCCTTGCGCAATGAAGTCATTGCATTTCGTAAACCGGTCGCTTATGTGCACGGTGATTCGCACTATTTCCGTATTGACCGGCCGTTGCTTGATTCTCTGGGTAGACGCCTCGAAAATTTCACTCGCATCGAGACCTTCGGTGACAACCAGGGCAACCGAACCAACGACGTGCAGTGGGTTAAGGTGAATGTAGATGCTCGCAGCCGTGAGGTATTTTCGTATCAGGCGCAGATTGTCCCCAGCAACCGCATTGCCGTTCCGGCGCCATAAGCCTCTCCAATCCGCCGGCGTAGGGATTGGTGTATCTTTCGCAACCACGCCCAGAACAATTTGTAATTTACATGACGCTTAAAATTACAAGGCCTGCTCAATTGCAGGTCTTGTCGCATCGTCATCTGGCGCTACGGTTACGTAAGATCGACGACTCGAATTAATTCCAGACGCCCGAACGGAAGCGGTTTTTTCGCAGGCCTCCCTTTCGGTTCAGTCCCAGTAAAAATCCAAAATCAACGTTGTTAGCTCAGGCAACGCCAAACTTAAAAATTCTATTGTTTTACACATTTGCGCAACATTCGTTACCGGGCTCGGAAAGCGGTTTCTGGATATTGAACCCCGCCAACGCCCTTTGAAATTC
>JANNFT010000509.1:0-8685 GCA_031380185.1 Pseudomonadota bacterium | reverse complement strand
ATGATGATGAAATACTTATCGGGATCAAGCGCGTGGCCTTTGCCGGTGTAGACCTGCTCAAGCAATTTGTTCGTGCCGGAATACCAAGTGGTAAACAGAATCGCGTTGCTTTTATCGGCATTGAGTTTGCCGTGGGTCGCGACCGCGAGTTCGCAATTCGGTATGCTGCCGCCTTCTTCGAGATCGAACTTGCCGATGTCGATCATTTCATAGGGGCCGTGACCTTCTTGGCCGTAGTAGGGATTGTTAATCATGTTTTCTCCTGCAAATTATTTAGAATAAAAATGCCGCGCTAACTTGATGTGCGGCTGGCCTTTTTATGAGCGTCTCTAACACTGTCATTCTGAGGCCGACAGGCCGAAGAATCTGCTTTTGTTTTCTAAAGAAAAGCAGATTCTTCGCTTTGCTCAGAATGACAAACTTTTGAGGTTAGTAGCGCCTTTAATTTTTTAAGACAATGCAAATCCCTCGTAGCCCTTGGCGGCGACCTCGTCGCATTTCTTGCGATAGCCGCCGACGCCTTCTGGGCCTAAGTAGGGTAAAAAGGCACGTGGTTTGCCGGGGATGTTGGCGCTCATATACCACGAATTGGCGCCAACCATCAGCGTTGCGTTGACCACTTCATTGACATGGGCAACCCAAGCCTCCTGCGCTTCCGGCGTTGCCTCGATGGTGGTCTTTTCAGCTTTACGCATGTTGTCAATGCAATCCGTGACCCACTCCACATGCTGCTCGATGGACACCGGCATGTTCGACAGCACCGACGGGCTTTGCGGGCCGGTGATGGTAAACAAGTTCGGGAAGCCGGCGACCGAAATGCCGAGGTAGCTGTGGGGGCCGTCCGCCCATTCTTTGTCCAACGTGCGTCCGCCGCGGCCTTTCAGGTTCAGGGCCTTGAGAGGGCCGGTCATGGCGTCAAAACCTGTGGCAAAAACGATGATGTCGAACTCGTATTCCTTGCCGCCGGCGCGGATGCCTTTCTCGGTGATTTCTTCGATGGCGCCGTCGGTATTCGCGTCCATCAACTGCACGTTAGTTCGGTTAAAGGTCTCGTAGTAACTGGTGTCGAGCGGCTGGCGCTTGGTGCCGTAGGCATAGCCTTTCGGGATCAGCCGTTCCGCGACGGCAGGATCGATCACCGTCGCGCGAATCTTGCGCTTAATATATTCCGCGCACAGGTCATTCGCCTCTTGGCTGAAGAACATATCCATGTAGTTGGCCAGCCAAAACGCGAAGCCACCCGCATCCCACATTTTGTCGAACTCGCGTTCGCGCTCCTCGGGCGTTGCTTCCAACGCCGATTTCATAATGAAATAATGTTCCTGGCCGAAGAACGATTCGCGAGTGCGCTTCACCACGCCGTCATAGTCGGCCTTGCGCGCCTTTATCACTTCTGGGTCTACTTTGCCGTTGCGCGCCGGCACACAATAATTCGCGGTGCGTTGGAATACCGTGAGGTGTTTGGCTTGTTGCGCAATTTCCGGAATGGCTTGCACCGCAGTGGCACCGGTGCCGACGATGCCGACGCGCTTGCCGGTGAAATCAACGCCATTTTTCGGGAACTGGTTGGTGTGGTACCACTGGCCCATGAATTTTTCTATACCCTTGAACTTCGGAATATTGTAGGTCGATAGGCTGCCTACCGCCGCGATGACATAGCGCGCGGTGACCGGCTCGCCCTTGTCGGTATGCACCGTCCATAGGTTGGTTTTTTCGTCGAATTCGGCGCTCGTCACCTTAGTGTTGAACTGCATGTTGCGCTTGAGGTCATGGCGCTTCGCTACGTATTCCAGATAGCGCAGAATTTCCGGTTGCTCGGGGTAACGCTCTGACCATTCCCACTCTTGCAACATCTGCTTATCGAACGTGAATACATAGATATAAGCATCGGAGTCGCAGCGCGCGCCGGGGTAGCGGTTCCAATACCAGGTGCCGCCGACGGTGTCGCCAGCTTCATATACGCGCACGTTCAAGCCTAATTTGTCGCGCAGGGATTTCAGCATGTACATGCCCGAAAATCCCGCTCCGATGACGACGGCATCTAGGGGTGTAGATTGTGTGGCTGACATATTTCATTCCTCCATTTTGTATAGTTTCGCTGGCTCGATGCCAGGCACGGTTTGGGATGCAATTTGCTCCCGAGTCCCAAAGGGTTCGGGCAATTGGTCGGTATGAATCAGATTCTCGATACGCCAATTTCACCGATAGCCAAGAATAGGGGAGACGGACACCTTCGAGCCCATTCACCCTTCGACAGGCTCAGGGCGAACGAACTTAAGCGACCAGCATCGCCTCAGCTCCTCCTTTTACGGACTGGCCGGCTAAGTTTATCAGAATGATGTTGCCCACGGAATGACGTTCATTGCCAATACCGTTGCACATTTTTCGTGGTGATGCGGTCATCGGTGCTTCCGGGTTTGGAAAATAGACTGGACGAAATGCTCGTAAAACGGCGTGATCGTCATCACCTTCAAGCGTACACTAGCGGCATTAAACGTCGCCCGAGTTTGTAGAAAACTATGCACAACATTCTCCTTTCCGAAATCGATTGCCGCGCCGAACAACTGAAAGATAAGCTGATCGCGTGGCGGCGCGATTTTCATCAACACCCCGAGTTGTCGAATCGCGAACATCGCACCGGCAACATTGTCGCCGAGCATTTGCGCACGCTGGGTTTGGAAGTCCAAGCACCAGTGGCGCACACCGGTGTCGTGGCGCTGCTACGCGGTGACAAGCCGGGTGCGGTCGTTGCGTTACGCGCCGACATGGATGCGCTGCCGGTCGCGGAAGAAATCGATTTGCCCTTCGCTTCAAAAGCCAAATCCGAATACGAGGGCAACGCGGTGCCGGTCATGCACGCCTGCGGGCACGATGCGCACACCGCGATATTGATGACTGTCGCGGAAATTCTTGCGAGCATGAAAGCGCAAATTTCCGGCACTATTAAGTTTTTGTTCCAGCCCGCCGAGGAAGGGCCTCCGGGCGATGAAGAGGGCGGCGCGGAATTGATGATTAAGCAGGGAGTGCTTGAAAACCCGCGCCCAGCGGCCATCTTCGGCCTGCATGTGATCGCCGGGATGCCCACCGGAAAGATCGGCTATCGCCCCGGCGCCACCATGGCGAGCGGCGACACGATCCGAATCAAAGTGCAGGGGCGCCAAACCCACGGCGCATTTCCATGGCAGGGCGTCGATCCGGTCGTGCTGGCGTCGCAGATCGTCATTGGCTTGCAAACCATCCCAAGCCGCCAGGTCGATGTGACACTTGAGCCGTGCATCGTCACCATCAGTTGTATCCACGGCGGCGTACGCGAGAACATTATTCCCGATCACGTGGAAATGGTCGGCACCATGCGAACTTTCAACGAAGCGATGCGCGAGGATATTCGCAATCGAATCCGCACCACCGCCGAACACATCGCCAAGAGCGCGGGTGGCAGCGCTGAGGTGCGCATCGAGCCTGGCTACGACGTGACCGTTAACGATCATGGTTTGACCGAGCGCATGGCGCCGACCTTGCAGCGTGTCGCCGGCGAGGGCAATACATTCATCGCGCCGAAGCTAACGGGCTCAGAAGATTTTTCTAAGTATCAACAAGTGATTCCGGGACTTTTTTTCTTTCTCGGGATTACGCCGGCGGATGTCAAACACGCCGCGCCAAATCACTCGCCGCGATTTTATATCGACGAGTCGGGGCTTGAACTCGGCGTGCGCGCGCTTGCTCATCTGGCGGTCGATTTTTTGCATTCCCATTGAGGAAAAATAATGAAAACGTTGCGTTTGCTTTTCGCTTTGACCTGTTTGTTAGGCATGACGCTTAGCGCCCATAGTCTGGCCAACGATATGAAATTCGACGTTGAGAGTTACACCATTCCGGCGAAAGATGCGGGCATCGAGCTCTACGTTCGCAACAAACGTCCGGCCGAAATGAAAACGTTTACGCCGGAGCGCACGCTGCTCTACGTCCATGGCGCGACTTATCCATCCGAAACCGCGTTCGATTTGGAGCTCGGCGGTTTTTCCTGGATGGATTACATCGCGCGCCAAGGCTATGACGTCTATCTGTTGGATCTGCGCGGATACGGCCGTTCCACGCGGCCCGCGGAAATGGATCAACCGGCCAAAGACAACGCGCCGATCGTAAAAACCGAAACCGCGGTGCGCGATATCGAGGCGGTGGTTGAACACATTTTGCAGCGCCGCGGTATCGAAAAACTCAATCTGCTCGGCTGGTCGTGGGGCACGACGACCATGGGATCATACGCGGCGCAAAACCCGCAGCGCGTGAATAAGCTCGTGCTGTACGCGCCGGTGTGGTTGCGAAAAGAGCCGCTTAAGTTACCGCCGGGCGCCTTGCCCGCCTATCGCACCGTCACGAAAGACGCAGCGAAGCAACGTTGGCTCGCCGGTGTTCCGCCCGAGAAAGTGAAAGGACTTATCCCGGATGGTTGGTTCGAAGCGTGGGTCGATGCAACCTTTGCAACGGATCCGGTCGGCGCGCAACAAACGCCGCCTGTGCTACGCGCGCCGAATGGCGTGGTCGACGATATTCAGAATTTCTGGGCCGCCGGTAAACCGAAATATGATCCGGCAAAGATCACTGCGCCGACTTTGATCGTTCATGCGGAATGGGATCAAGATACGCCCGCCTATATGTCGCAGGCCTTGTTTCCATTGCTAACGAATGCGAAAAGCAAGCGCTACGTTGTGATAGGCGAGGGCACTCACACCGTCATCATGGAAAAAAACAGAATGCAGTTATTCAAACAAGTGCAGTTGTTTCTCGACGAATAAATTTTGAACTGGCATCGAGCCAAGAGGCGCACCCAGCTTGCCTCTTGGCATGGCATGCCTGGAGACGAGCATGGCGATTGCCTGGTGGCTCGATGCCTTTAAGAATCGAACGAATTTTTGCTATGCTAAGATGAACTTCGATAAAGTTTTTGCGCCCAATCGCGTCGCGAACTTCGGTCTGAAACAAACATTCCAGTAGGAGGAACCATGAAAATTAAGTTTATGCAGATGTCCGTCGCGCTTGCGGCGATTTCCTTTGTAGGCCACGTCTACGCCGCGGATGTCGAAGTGTTGCATTGGTGGACGTCCGGCGGCGAAGCGAAATCTGTCGCTGAATTGAAGAAGATGGTCGAAGCCAAAGGTGACAAATGGAAAGACTTCGCCGTCGCCGGCGGTGGCGGTGAGAATGCAATGACGGTGTTGAAATCCCGTGTCGTATCCGGCAACCCGCCGACCGCCGCGCAAATTAAAGGCCCGAGCATTCAGGAATGGGGCGATGAAGGTGTGCTGGCCAATCTCGGCGACGTTGCCAAGGCAGGAAAATGGGATGGCCTGTTGCCCGGCGTGGTCGCGGCGGCCATGAAACATAAAGGCAACTACGTCGCCGTGCCCGTCAATGTGCATCGCGTGAATTGGATGTGGGCGAATCCGGAAGTGTTCAAAAAAGCCGGCGCAACGATCCCGAAAACTTGGGACGAGTTCGCGGTTGCCGCGGAAAAAATTCAGAAGGCGGGAATGATTCCCGTTGCTCACGGCGGTCAGCCCTGGCAGGACTTCACGGTGTTCGAATCCATCGTGCTTGGCGTCGGTGGAGCGGATTTCTATCAGAAAGCGATGGTGAAACTCGATCCGGCGGCGTTATCCAGTCCGACGATGGAGAAAACTTTCGCGATGTTGAAGACCGTGCGCAAATACGTCGACAAAGATTTTTCCGGCCGCGACTGGAATTTGGCGACCGCCATGGTCATTCAGGGCAAAGCGGCGATGCAGTTTATGGGCGACTGGGCGAAGGGCGAATTCGCGGTGGCGGGTAAAAAGCCGGGAAGCGACTACATTTGCACTGCCGCGCCGGGCACCGACAAAGCATTCACGTTTAACATCGACAGTTTCGTGATGTTCAGCCAAAAATCCGACGATGCGAAAAAAGGTCAACAGAATTTAGCGAACGCGATCATGAGCCCCGAATTCCAAGAGATTTTCAATCTTAACAAAGGCTCGATTCCGGCACGCTTGGATGTGAAGATGGATAAGTTCGACGACTGCGCGAAAAAATCGAACAGCGATTTTGTCGGCACGTCAAAGACCGGTGGATTGGTTGCCAGTATCGCCCACGGTATGGCGGTTCCCGCAGCCACCGCCGGAGCGATGCAAGATGTCGTGACGCAGTTCTTCAACTCCGATATGACGCCGAAGGCCGGTATGGAGAAGTTGGCGGCGGCGGCGAAGACGAAGTAGGTCGATAATCCTTCCCCTTCAAGTCGAAGGGGGAGGAGTCCTACCGCCGAAATGATCTAAGGCGTCCGCTAATGAATTTGCTCGAACGCATCGAAACACATCTACCCAAAATTGTCGTTGCGCCGACATTTGTCTGCGCGTTGCTGTTCATCTACGGCTTTATTTTGTGGAACGCGTATCTCTCATTCACGTCGTCGCGAATGTTGCCCAACTACGAATTCGTCGGACTGATTCAGTATCAAACGCTATTCGCAAACGAGCGCTGGTGGACCGCGCTGAAAAACCTCGGCATATTCAGTTTTCTGTTTGTCAGCATCGCGCTGGCGATCGGATTGTTGCTTGCGATCTTGCTCGATCAAAAAATACGTGGCGAGGGTTGGATACGTTCGATCTTCCTTTACCCGATGGCGCTGTCTTTTATCGTCACGGGCACGGCGTGGAAATGGATGCTGAATCCGGGCTTGGGTCTCGAGAAATTGGTGAAAGATTTAGGCTTCTCGGACTTTACTTTCGACTGGTTGATCAATCCGGAGAAGTCCATTTACACCGTCGTTATCGCCGCCCTGTGGCAGTCCTCCGGGTTCGTGATGGCATTGTTCCTTGCGGGCTTGCGCAGCATCGACGATTCAATTATCAAAGCGGCGCAGATCGACGGCGCCAGCATGCCGCGTATTTACGCGCGCATCGTGATTCCGAGCCTCGTACCCGTGTTCATTTCCGTCATCATGATCTTGACGCACATTGCGGTGAAAAGCTTTGATTTGGTGATGGCCTTGACTGGCGGCGGACCGGGATTCGCCAGTGATTTGCCGGCGACGTTTATGTATTCTTTCTCCTTCACGCGCAACCAGATCGGTCTCGGCGCCGCAAGCGCGATGATGATGTTAATGATGATGGCGGCGGTGATTGTGCCGCTGATGTATTCGGATCTGCGACGCGCGAAGGCCGCTTAACCAATGTCAAGCGCAATGCCGCCGGGAACCAATCGAGTTGCACGATGGTTTGTATACGCGCTGCTGTTGCTCGCCTGTCTTTACTATTTGTTGCCGCTCTTTGTCATGTTAAGCACGTCGCTGAAAAGTCTTGACGAAATACGCGCCGGAAATTTGTTGTCGTTGCCAAAATCATTGAACTTCGATGCCTGGGCGAAAGCGTGGGGCACGGCCTGCACCGGTGTGCGATGTGACGGTCTAAAAGGGTATCTGTGGAACTCCGTGCGCTTCACGATTCCGGCAATTGCGATCTCGACGTTGATGGGCGCGATCACCGGCTACGTGCTTGCCTGGTGGCGCTTCAAAGGCAGCAACCTATTCTTCGGACTTTTACTGTTAGGCTGCTTCATTCCGTTTCAGGTCGTGCTGTTGCCGATGGCGCGAACATTGGGGTGGCTTGGCATGGCAAATACAACTGCGGGATTGGTGTTGGTTCACGTTGTCTACGGCCTCGCATTCACCACTCTGTTTTTCCGCAATTTCTACGTCACGGTGCCCGGAGAATTGGTGAAAGCGGCGAAAATCGACGGCGCAAGTTTTTTTCAGATTTTCGGCCGCATCATTTTGCCGTTATCGATACCAACCATTATGGTGACGATCATTTGGCAGTTCACGCAGATTTGGAATGACTATTTGTTCGGCGTGGTATTTTCATCCGGCGAACAGCAACCGATTACCGCGGGCTTGAATAATTTGGTCAATACTTCAACCGGAGTGAAGGAATATAACGTCGATATGGCGGGCGCGGTCATCGCGGCGTTGCCGACGCTGCTGGTCTACATCGTCGCCGGCAAATATTTTATCCGTGGCATGACCGCGGGTGCGGTGAAAGGATAGAAACTTGGGTGCACTTTCGATTCGCAATGTCAAAAAATCCTATGCTTCGACCGATATTCTCAAGGGAATCAATATTGAAATCGAGGCCGGTGAGTTTTTGATCTTAGTCGGCCCATCGGGTTGCGGTAAGTCGACGTTGCTGAGCCTCATTGCCGGACTCGACAGCATCACCTCCGGCGAAATTCATATCGACGGAAAGTTAGTCAACAATCTATCGCCGAAAGACCGCGACATCGCGATGGTGTTTCAGTCTTATGCGCTTTATCCCACTATGAGCGTGCGGCAAAACATCGCGTTTGGATTGGAAATGCGCAAGGTAGCCAAGGCCGAGAGGGACGCGACCGTTGCCCGCGTCGCGCAGATTTTGCAGATCGAGCCGTTGCTCGATCGAAAACCGGCGCAACTTTCCGGCGGCCAGCGTCAACGCGTTGCTATGGGCCGCGCCATCGCACGCAATCCGGCGTTGTTTTTGTTCGACGAGCCGCTGTCCAACCTAGATGCGTAGCTTCGTGTGGAGTTGCGTACGGTAATCAAACTTTTGCACCAGCGCCTTGGCTCGACGATCGTCTACGTCACACTCGATCAAATCGAAGCGATGACTCTCGGCG
>JANNFT010000237.1:0-8548 GCA_031380185.1 Pseudomonadota bacterium | reverse complement strand
GTGCTGCGCCCGGCGATGGTGACCGTGGCTAAAGCGAAGGCAGATACGGCGTAGTCAAGCGCTTGAAATAACAGGCGAAGCCCCGATTTACTGAACATTGAAAACTTTTAGGCTTTTAAGGAACACATCATGGCAAAAATTATCGGCATCGACCTCGGCACCACCAACTCTTGCGTCGCCATAATGGAAAACGGCGTCCCCAAAGTGATTGAGAATTCCGAAGGTGCGCGCACTACGCCATCCATCATCGCTTATCAAGAGGACGGTGAAATTTTGGTCGGCGCCTCGGCGAAACGCCAGGCGGTCACCAATCCGAGAAATACACTGTATGCGGTGAAGCGTTTGATCGGCCGCCGCTTCGAAGAAAAAGAAGTGCAAAAGGACATCAACATGATGCCCTACACGATTTCCAAAGCGCCCAATGGCGATGCCTGGGTGGAAGTGCGCGGCAAAAAAATCGCGCCGCCGGAAATCTCCGCGCAGGTGTTGATGAAAATGAAAAAGACCGCGGAAGATTATCTCGGCGAACCGGTCACGGAAGCCGTGATCACCGTGCCCGCTTACTTTAACGATTCGCAGCGCCAGGCAACCAAAGACGCGGGCCGCATCGCCGGACTGGACGTCAAGCGCATCATCAATGAGCCTACTGCGGCGGCGCTGGCATTTGGCCTGGACAAGAAAGAAGGCGATCGAAAAATCGCCGTGTACGACTTAGGCGGCGGCACCTTTGACATTTCCATTATCGAAATCGCCGAGATCGATAAGGAGCATCAGTTCGAGGTATTGTCGACCAACGGCGATACGTTCTTGGGCGGCGAAGACTTCGACCAGCGCTTGATCGACTACATCGTCACGGAATTCAAAAAGGATCAGGGCGTCGATCTGTCGAAAGACGTGCTGGCGCTGCAACGCCTGAAAGAATCCGCCGAGAAAGCAAAGATCGAGTTGTCGTCGTCGCAGCAAACGGAAATCAATCTGCCCTATATCACGGCGGATCAAAACGGGCCGCGGCACTTGGCCATGAAGATTACCCGCGCCAAGTTCGAAAGCCTAGTGGACGAGTTGATCGAGCGCACCATCGAGCCGTGCCGCGTCGCGATCAAAGACGCCGGTGTCAAGGTCTCGGAAATCGAAGACGTGATCCTGGTTGGCGGCATGACGCGCATGCCGAAAGTGGTCGACAAAGTGCGCGAATTTTTTGGTAAGGAACCACGTAAAGACGTAAACCCGGACGAAGCGGTTGCCGTCGGCGCAGCGGTGCAAGGCGGCGTGTTGCAAGGCGAGGTCAAAGACGTGTTGTTGCTTGACGTAACCCCGTTATCCTTGGGTATCGAAACCCTCGGCGGCGTAATGACCAAGCTGATCAGGAAAAACACCACCATCCCGACCAAGGCGCAGCAAGTGTTCTCGACGGCGGACGACAATCAATCGGCCGTGACCATTCACGTGCTGCAAGGCGAGCGCGATGTGTCGGCGGGTAACAAATCCCTCGGCCAATTCAATCTGGAAGGCATCCCGCCTTCGCCGCGCGGCATGCCGCAAATCGAAGTCATGTTTGACATCGACGCCAATGGTATTTTGCACGTGAATGCGAAAGACAAAGCCACCGGCAAAGAAAACAAAATCACCATCAAGGCAAGTTCGGGCTTGTCCGAAGACGAGATCCAGCGCATGGTGAAAGACGCTGAAGTCAATGCCGAAGAAGACAAAAAGCTGCTCGAACTGGTCAACGCGCGCAATGGTCTTGAAGCAATGGTGCACAGCGTGAAGAAATCCTTGAGCGAGTATGGTGATAAGCTCGAAAGCGGCGAAAAAGAAAAAATCGAAACGGCGATTAAAGACGCTGAGGAAGCATTGAAGTCCAACGACAAGGATACTATCGAAGCGAAGAATAAAGCGCTGATGGAAACCTCGCAAAAACTCGGCGAAAAGATGTATGCCGATGCCCAAGCCGCGCAAGGGGCGGACGGCGGCGCCGGTGCGGCGCAAGGCGACAGTGGCAGTAAACCGGCTGATGACAATGTTGTCGATGCGGAATTTGAAGAGGTGAAAGAGGCGAAGAAGTAATTTGGGATTAGGCGCTTGGGGCTGGGGGCTAGGGTCGCTGACTGCTAGCCTCTTTGCCTTTATAAATGCCCCCTAAATCGTTTCAATTGTTTCCTAGCCTCCAGTCCCGAGCCCCTAAATCCTAGCCCCTAAAAAAGCCATGGCCAAAAAAGATTATTACGAAATTCTAGGCATTAACCGCGATGCGCCGGAGGACGAGATCAAGAAATCGTTTCGCAAGCTGGCGATGAAGTTTCATCCCGATCGCAATCCGGATAATCCCAAGGCCGAGGAACAATTTAAAGAGGCGAAGGAAGCCTATGAAGTTTTGACCGATACCAGCAAGCGCCAGAACTACGATCAGTATGGCCATGCCGGTGTTGATCCGAGCCAAGGCATGGGCGCGGGTGCCGGCATGGGCGGATTCGGTGACGCATTTAGCGACATCTTCGGCGAAATATTCGGCGGCGCTCGTGGTGGCGGACGGCAAGGCGTGTATCGCGGCGCGGACTTGCGCTATAACTTGGAGATTGGTCTGGAGGAGGCGGCGCGCGGCACCGACACGAAGATCCGTATTCCGACCATGGACGAATGCGCCACCTGCAACGGCAGCGGCGCAAAACCGGGCACCCAGCCGCAGACCTGTACGACCTGTAACGGCCGTGGTGAAGTGCGGATGCAGCAGGGATTTTTCTCGTTGCAACAGACTTGCCCGCGCTGCCACGGTAGCGGCAAAATGGTGGCGACCCCATGCGTCGCCTGCCAAGGCGCCGGTCGCATTAAACAACAAAAGACCCTGTCGGTAAAAATTCCGGCGGGCGTTGACGAAGGCGATCGAATTCGCTTATCGGGCGAAGGCGAACACGGCGTTAGCGGCGGACCGGCCGGCGATCTTTACGTCGTGATTCACATCAAGCCGCATCAAGTGTTCACGCGCGAACACAGTGATTTGCATTGCGAAATGCCGGTCAGTTTCACCACCGCCGCACTCGGCGGCGAGATTGAGATCCCGACGCTCGACGGTCACGCGAAAATCAAAGTTCCAGGCGAAACCCAGAGCGGCCAGGTATTTCGGCTGCGCGGCAAAGGCATCAAGGGTTTACGTAGCGCCACGCATGGCGATCTGATGTGTCACGTCGTCGTCGAAACGCCGGTGCGCCTTACGGAACGGCAACGAGAATTGCTGCGCGAGCTCGATCATATCAATTCTCAGGATGCCCGCCACAATCCGCGCGCAAAATCCTGGATGGATAAAGTTCGCGAATTTTTTGCCGAGTAAGCGGCCGCCAAATAAATTGCGTTAGGAGAAATGCGGCGGCGTTTGGTAAAATCACCCGCCTAATAACCGTTTAAACGCAGGACACATTCATGCTCGCACGCCGCCGATTCATTTTCAACGCAAGCGCCTTAGTCGTCTCAAGCATGGCGTTGCAGGCCTGCGCCGACGAGAAACCCGCCGGCGTCGCCCAGTCCACATCTTGTAAATCAACGAAAGAAAAATTTCCCATGGTCAAATTGCATACCAATCACGGCGCCATCACGCTCGAACTCGATCAAGCAAAAGCGCCGCTCACTGTCGCCAATTTTTTGAGCTACGTCGATAGCGGCCACTACAGCAATACGTTGTTCCACCGCGTTATCGATGGCTTCATGATCCAAGGCGGCGGCATGGCGCCGGGCATGAAAGAGAAGAACACCAACGCACCGGTGAAGAACGAGGCCGGCAACGGACTGACCAACGATTTGTATACGGTCGCAATGGCGCGCACCTCCGAACCGCACAGCGCGTCTAGCCAATTTTTCATTAATGTCGGCAAAAATGATTTCTTGAATTTCTCCGGTGAAACGACGCGCGGCTGGGGCTATTGTGTGTTCGGAAAAGTCGTCGAAGGTATAGACGTTGTCGACAAAATTAAAGGCCTGAAGACCGGCGCCAAAGGTGGTCATCAAGATGTGCCGCTCGAAGATGTGATTATCGAGCGCGCCGAGCACTGTTAATACCGAGAGACTGAACTGATGTCATTCCCGCGAGAGCGAAAACCCATTGTGGACTTAAGTGCACAATGGATCCACGCCTTCGCGAGGATGTCACTTTAAGAAGTGTTAAGTCGTCGTTCTGGATTGTGTCACGGCGCCGGAAACAAGTCGCTCGACTTGCCCGAAAAATAATACGCGATCATCCCCAGCCACTCGTGCAAACCCTCATTGATTTGCGTGAACGCCAGCGCAATATTCAACTGCGGCTGCCAGTCGCCATCCGGCACGACCGTGTGATCGGCCGGAATCGGCACGACATCCCATCCCAGTTTACGAAAAACACCCATCGCGCGCGGGACAGTTCGCGCATTTGTGATCATCAGCCAGATTTGATTTTTTTGCGGTTGCACCAGGCGCTGTGACAGCACGCCGTTCTCGTAGGTATTGCGTGATTTGTTTTCGTACTGAACTCGCGAATCATCGAGTCCCTGCTGCCTAAAAAATAATCGAACCGTCTCTTCTTCGCTTAAATCCTGACGCAGAATATCGCCGGAGCCGCCGCTGAACACCAACATCGCGCTTGGATAACGCCGCGCCAGCGCGACAAAGGTCGTCAGCGTTTCCGCCGAAGCATTCAGTTCCGGTTGCTTCCAAAAGGCCGTCAAACTTGGGCGCTGCGCACCACCGAGCAAGATGACGCCATCGACATTCCGCGGCATCGGATGCGGCGCCGGAAAACGTTGCTCCAAGGGCGCGAGCAGCCATTTATCCAGCGGCAATCCAATTGGCGCGATCAAACCGAGCATCGCCAAGAGGCGCATCCAGCTTGCCGCTCCAGCCTTGCCACGCCACGAGGCAAGGGCAGAGCCGATCACCAGCAAGGCGATCAAGTTAAGCGGCTGAATCAAGAACCATAGAATTTTTGAGAGTGCGAAAAACATAGTTTGCCGCCTGTGAAACCGCTACACTAATCGAGACCTTGAATGTATAACACGATACGTGACAACTACGCTTTTCATTTCCGATCTGCATCTTTGCGCCAGCCGGCCGCAGATCAATCGATTGTTCTTTGATTTTCTGAATCATACAGCGCGCAAGGCGGATCGGCTTTATATCCTCGGTGATTTTTTCGAGTATTGGGCCGGGGATGACGATGCTGACGACCCGTTCAATCGTTCGATCATTGAAGCGGTCGCCGTGCTCGCGTCGTCCGGCGTGGCGATTTTTCTGATGCACGGCAATCGGGATTTTTTGCTTGGCGAAAAGTTTTGCGCGGCAAGCCGCGCGACGTTGCTAAGCGATCCGAGCGTGATCGATCTTAACGGCGCGCGGACACTGCTAATGCACGGCGACACACTCTGTAGCGACGATATTGAATACCAAAATTTTCGTCGGCAAGTGCGCGATCCCGGCTGGCAACAACAGTTTCTGTCGCAGCCACTGGCGCAGCGCAAAGCCATTATCGAAGATTTGCGCCGGCGCAGCGAAAACGAAAAGCAAAGCAAATCCACGGACATCATGGACGTCACGCCGGCAAGCGTCGCGGCGGTGTTGCGGGAACACGGCTATCCGCGCTTGATTCATGGCCACACCCATCGGCCGGCGTTGCATCGGCACGTCGTTGACGGAATAATTTGCGAACGCTGGGTGTTGACGGATTGGTATGAAAGCGGTGGCTGTGTGCGTTGTGATGCGGATGGATTGAAAGCCATTAAAATTCCCTAAGCGCCTAGATTTTTTGACGAAACCCTCAGCTCTTGTCTAGCCCCTACTTCACCCCATTCTTGGCAAACCACTCCAGCATTCTTTTCCACCCATCTTCTGCCGCTTCTTTGCGATAACTCTGTCGATAGTCGGCGTGGAATCCGTGCGGCGCCTCGGGATAAATCACTATTTCCGATTTGCTTTGCGCGCCTTTCAAATCGTTTTGCATGTCCTCAACATCGGAAGTCGGAATGCCTTGATCCTTTCCGCCGTACAAACCCAGCACCGGCGCTTTTAATTCCTTGACGAGATCGATCGGATGCTTCGGTTGATTCGCCCCCGCGACGCCTTGTAATCGACCGTACCACGCGACGCCGGCCTTTAGGTCGGGATTGTGCGCCGCATAAAGCCAAGTGATGCGGCCGCCGTAACAGAATCCGGTAATCGCGACGCGCTTCGCATCACCCTTATTCTCCGCGGCCCAGGCGATGGTTGAGTCCAAGTCTTTCATCACCTGCGCGTCTGGAACCTTGGCAACGACCTTCTCCAAAATTTCGTTAATTTCTTTCATCTTGCTAACGTCGCCTTGGCGAAAATACAACTCCGGCGCCACGGCGAGGTAACCACGTTGAGCGAGGCGGCGGCAGACATCTTTGATATGTTCGTGCACGCCGAAGATTTCCTGCACGACGAGCACCGTCGGGAAACTTTCTCCGCTGGCGGGTCGCGCGAAATAACCAGGAAAGGTGTCGTAGCCGCGGCCGATGGACGCTTCGCCTACGCTCAGGCCTTCGCTGCCGGTGGAAATCGTCGCGGCGGAAATCGGCTGCACCGCGAGAGCGAAGCCGCTCGACAATGCCGTCACAACGAATTCGCGACGCGTGACTTGCGGTTTGGGATTGAGGCTATTCAGTTCGGATTGCATGTCGGGCTCCTCGATTGGCGTGTGCGTTATTTTACTCGGTGCGAATTGGTTTTGAGGGTATCGTGAAGAGGCAATATCGGCGCGGCGTTCCAGCAATGCATTGCCGCGAAGCAGTATTAATGCGGTTGCTGGCGGCACGTTTTATCAAAACCAACACCGTACCAAGTTGTCATTCCCGCGTAGGCGGGAATCCATAGTCCGCATCTCTTTGCGAAGGCCCAATGGATTCCCGCTTTCGCGGGAATGACAAAGACTAAAGCTTCGAGAAATAAATCAACTCAGCCCAGGCCACGCGCCAAATCCGCCTTGATATCCTCGATATTCTCCAATCCAACCGCCACGCGCAACAAGCCCTCGCCGATGCCGGCACTGGCGCGCGCCTCCGCCGAAATGCGCCCGTGAGTGGTGCTGGCCGGATGCGTAATGGTGGATTTTGTGTCGCCCAAATTCGCCGTGATCGACACGAGCTTAGTGCTGTCGACCACGTGCCAAGCGCGTTCGCGGCCACCTTTCACGTCGAACGACACCACGCCGCCGCTGTTTGACTGCTGGCGTTTCGCCAATTCGAATTGTGGATGATCGGCGAGACCGGGATAGTAGACGCGCTCAATATTCGGATGCTGCGCCAGCCAATTCGCCAACTCGGCCGCAGCGCTGCAATGCGCTTGCATCCGAATTTTTAGCGTTTCTAAACCCTTCAAACAAACCCAGGCATTGAACGCGCTGATCGATGGCCCCGCGGTGCGCAGGAAGGGCAGAATGCTCTCGGTGATCATGTCTTGCCGCCCTAGCACCGCGCCGCCGAGCACGCGGCCTTGGCCATCTAGATATTTGGTCGCCGAATGAATCACAATGTCCGCGCCTAACTCGATCGGCCGCTGCAAAATCGGCGTGCAAAAACAATTGTCGACGACGAGATAAATGCCATGGGCCTTGGCGATTTCCGCGAGACCCGCGAGGTCGGCAATTTCCGTGAGCGGATTGGACGGCGTCTCGACAAAAAATATTTTTGTGTTCGGTTTGATCGCGGCGCGCCAGGCGCTCAAATCGGTCTGGGAAACATAAGTCGTATCCAAACCCCACTTGCCCAACACGTTGTTGAACAATTGCACTGTCGCACCGAACACGCTGCGTGAGGAAACGATATGATCGCCGGCCTTCAGTAAACCCATCACGCAAGAAAGAATTGCCGCCATGCCGGAAGCGGTGGCCAGACACGCCTCGGCGCCTTCTAGTTTGGCAAGTCTAGTTTGAAACGCCGTAACGGTGGGGTTGGTGAAACGCGCGTAAACATTGCCCGGCTCGGCGTTGGAAAACCGCGCTGCCGCTTGCGCCGCGTTGTCGAAAACGAAGCTCGACGTCAAATACAAGGCTTCGCTGTGTTCGTTAAATTGACTGCGCTCGATACCGGCGCGAACCGCCAAGGTGTCGGCATGAAACTCTTGAGTCATCACCACCCCCAAAACGCAAAAAACCCGATCTGCTAAAGCCGATCGGGTTGTCCGTTCGCTTTAGCAGAATTTTTAACGCGCCCGCAAGCTGATCTCAAATCGGCGCTAAGAATTAAGTTTCGCGCAACGGAACCATGCTGTCAATGGAAATTTCGTTGGCGCCATGCATCGCCGCTCAAGCAAGAAAGGTAACAGTGACTTTGTTAAACTTGCCAAATACAACCATATCGTTTATTGTATACAGAATTCGATCGTACTTTTTAGGCCGTCAAACTCATGGCGTTAACCCGTATTACCCTCGAGCCGGACCTGGTCGAGCGCGTCTATGACGCGTTGTTGCATTCCATTACCGAGGGCACACTCGCGCCGGGGGCGCGGCTCGCACAGGAAGATCTCGCCGAACAATTGAATGTTTCGCGACAGCCGGTGTTGCAGGCATTGCGTT
>JANNFT010000207.1:0-10967 GCA_031380185.1 Pseudomonadota bacterium | reverse complement strand
CACCATCATTGGTCAAGAGGCTGCTGCCGATCTTGACGACGATGCATTTCGACTGTTTGACGACCTCGGTCATTCTTCTTCGGCCGACTCCGACTCGGGTCTTTTGGTTTGATCCAAATGATCCATGATGGCGTAGGTGAGTGCTTTGCAGCCCGCGCCGGTCAGCGCCGAGATGGTAAAGCACGGGGCTTTGTAGCCGAGCGCCTTCTGAATTTTTTTCGTTTGTTTGGCGGCCTCTGCGTCGTCGAGCATGTCGACTTTGTTCAACACCAGCCAGCGCGCTTTTTTAAATAGTTCTTCGTCGTATTTTTTTAGCTCACCGATGATGGCTTTGCCTTCGATACTGGGATCGGTTGCGTCATCAACCGGCGCCATGTCGATGATGTGCAGCAACAATCGCGTGCGCTGCAGGTGGCGCAGAAATTGGTGACCGAGGCCGGCGCCTTCCGCCGCGCCTTCGATCAAACCGGGAATGTCGGCGATGACGAAACTACGGTTTTCGTCGACACGCACCACGCCTAAATTCGGATGCAATGTGGTGAACGGATAGTCGGCGACTTTCGGCCGCGCAGCGGAGACGGCGCGGATGAACGTGGATTTACCGGCGTTCGGCATGCCGAGCAATCCCACATCGGCGAGGACTTTCAGCTCAAGCTTAAGCTCTCGTTGTTCGCCCGGTTCGCCGGTCGTGAACTCACGCGGCGCGCGGTTGGTGCTGGATTTGAAATGAATGTTGCCCAGGCCGCCTTTACCGCCTTTGGCGATCAGAGCACGCTCGCCGTGCTTGGCCAGATCGACGATGAGTGCGCCGGTTTCGTTGTCGCTGAAAACCGTGCCGACGGGCACGCGCAACTCGATGTCGTCGCCGCCTTTTCCGTAGCAATCGGCGCCGCGGCCATTTTCACCGTGCTTGGCGCGATGGATGCGGGCGTAGCGATAGTCGATCAGGGTGTTGATGTTGCGATCGGCGATAGCGTAAATGCTGCCGCCACGGCCACCGTCGCCGCCGTTCGGCCCGCCGAACGGAATAAACTTCTCGCGCCGCATGCTGGCCGAACCGTCCCCGCCGTTGCCGGCAAGAACTTCTATCTTTGCTTCGTCAAAAAACTTCATTTGATGCTTTCAATGCCTGTACAGGCAATACCAGTGCGGCTCCCAGGCCATGCATTGCCACGACATAGTATCCACGCGATGCCTGGCGATGCCCATTGTAATTTGCGCAGCTAAAAAAACAAAAGCCCCGTCGATCGACAGGGCTTCAAGTCTTCAACGTAAAAATGAATTTACGCGGGCGTTACGCTCACCATGCGGCGTTTCGCTGCGCCCTTGACGCGGAACTCGACCGTTCCGTCGACTTTTGCAAATAACGTGTGGTCCTTGCCGATGCCGACATTGTCGCCCGGGTGAAATTCGGTGCCGCGCTGGCGCACGATTATGCTGCCCGCCGGGATAATTTCACCGCCGTAGGCTTTAATACCGAGACGTTTCGATTCCGAATCGCGACCGTTGCGGGAACTGCCGCCTGCTTTTTTATGTGCCATGTGTAGCTCCTATTTATTCACGCCGCCGTGAAGCGCGTCCTGCAGCTTCTTCAGCGCGTCCCAATTGCCGGTAGCGGCCAATTCCGCTTGCTGCGGCCAGGTATCCGGTTTGGCCATGTTAAAGCGGCCACGAGATTTTTTCAGCATATCTTTAACGGCTGCCGGATCTGCCGTCGCCAGATGTGCAAACGTGGTGATGCCATTCGTGGCCAATACCACGGCGATCTTCGGGCCGATACCCTCGATGATGACCAAGTCGTCCGGTTTGGTTTTGATTACCGGCGCGGTTTCACTGGCGACCGTGTTACCGGCGCCGTCGCTAATCGCCGTAATGAAAATTTCCGAAAAATTTTGACGGTGGCCTTGATGTTTTTGATAATGCTTACGCCGGCGCATTTTAAAAATTTTGACCTTATCGTGGCGACCTTGCGACACGACGGTTGCACTCACGGTTGCGCCGCTCAGTAGCGGCGTGCCGACTATGATTTGATCGTTGTTGGCGACCATCAAGACATCAGAAAGCGTAAGCGCCGCGCCGACATCGGCAACAATCGTCTCAACTTTGAGTTTGTCACCGGCTGCGACGCGATATTGCTTGCCACCGGTCTTTATTACTGCGTACATGGTAAAACCTTAGAAATCGGGTTGGCCAAATTGGCGAACTGAGCATTTTACTAAAGACTTCAAGTCTAGTCAAAGCGCTTGTAAATCTATACACTCCCTTCCGACTATTGCCGCCAACATAACTCAGATTCCTCACCGTTCGTCCTAGCTTGATCCATGTTTGCTATTGAAAATTTACGGCAACTATTGGCTGCCGACATGAAAATCGTCGACGACGTTATTCGTCAGCGTTTGCACTCGGACGTAGTTTTAATTACCCAAGTCTCCGAATATATTATTGGCGCCGGCGGTAAACGCATGCGACCGGCATTGGTATTGCTCGCCGCGCGCGCGTTGGGTTATCGGGGTAGCAATCAGCACGAGTTGGCGGCGATCGTGGAGTTTATTCATACCGCGACGTTGTTGCACGATGATGTCGTGGACGAGTCGGATCTGCGCCGTGGTCGCGAAACGGCGAACGCGTTGTTCGGCAATGCGGCAAGTGTGTTGGTCGGTGACTTTTTGTATTCGCGCTCGTTCCAAATGATGGTCGGACTAAATGATATGCGGATCATGCAGGTGTTGGCGGATACCACTAACACCATCGCGGAGGGCGAAGTCTTACAATTGCTTAACGCCCACGATCCGGACATCGATGAGGCAAGATACTTCACGGTGATTCGTTACAAGACCGCTGAGTTGTTTCAAGCGGCGGCAAAGCTCGGCGCTATCGTTGCGAATGCGACGCCTGGGCAAGCCGATGCGTTGTCCGAGCATGGCTTACATTTGGGCTTGGCGTTTCAATTGATCGACGACTTGCTCGATTATTCAGGCGATATAGAAAAGACCGGCAAGAATGTCGGCGACGATTTGGCGCAAGGCAAAGTCACGCTGCCATTAATTCGCGCCATGGCGTGCGCGCCGGAATCGGACCGCCTGTTGGTGCGCAAGGCAATTGTGGAAGGCGGCCGCGGCGCATTGCCGGAGATCGTGCGAATCGTCAATGAAACCGGTGCGCTCGACTACGTAAAACAACGAGCGCAAATCGAATCTGACGCCGCTAAATCTGCACTAAATGCAATCCCGAATTCTAATTATCGCGAATGTTTGTTAAAATTGTGCGAATTTGCCGTCGCAAGGAGTCATTAGCGCGGTGGTAAAGGCAGCAAACGGGGTGTAGCTCAGCCTGGTAGAGTACTGCGTTCGGGACGCAGGAGTCGGAGGTTCGAATCCTCTCACCCCGACCAAGCAAATGGCGCCCTGATTCGTTTCGAGTTCTAAGCGAGACAAGGCGTAAACAAAAAATATTGACGTCGCATATGACATCGTATGTAAAGAGATTTTTTGTGAGACAAATGTCACTGCGACAAAATCGGAATAAATCAGAGTTTGCCGAAAATTAAAGGGAAACTTGAACAAGTTAATCTTACTGCTGATTCTTGGCATCGTGGCGTTCGCGATCATAAAAAGCTACGCGCGGCGCGGCCAGCAAGGGTCCAAGCCGGAAAGTTCGGTTAAATCCAACGAAGACATGGTGAAGTGCGCCCATTGCGGCGTACATATGCCGATCAGCGAGTCGACGTTATCCAAAGGGAATTACTTCTGTAGTAATGAACATCGCTTGATGCACGGCAAGTGATCAGGCCGTTCGTCAACGCAGCGCTCGAAATCTTTTCGCAACGCCTCGACCGCCGTGAGTTCGACCGGGCGCCGCCAAACTCATATTGGCGCTCGCTAACCTACTTTAACATCTATCGAGTAATTGCCGGGCTGGTGCTCGGTATTCTCACGTGGTACTCGCGCGATCGCGCCTTCGCCGCCGCGCAGCACCAGGACTTGTTTTATGCTGCGTGTCTCGCCTCCGCGTTGACGGGGTTAATTGGCGTTGTCGCGTGCACCTGGCGTTGGCCGGCGTTCCTCACCCAACTGGCGTTTACGTTAATCGCCGATACGCTATTCGTTACGCTGATGATTTATGCCAGCAGCGGCATCGGCAATGGACTGGAGCTGATGTTGTTCGTCACATTGGCGGCCGGCGGACTGATTGGACGCGGTCGGCTGGCGATGTTCTATGCCTCCCTCGCAACCCTCGCGGTGTTGGCGGAGGAAACCATGCGAATGTTTGCATTTGCCGAATCGCCGCAATATTTGCAATCGGGGTTGCTTAGTGTCGGATACTTCGCGGTCGCATGGCTCGCGCACACACTCGCGCAATACACGCGGGAAAGCGAAAAGCTGGCGGAACAACGCGGCGTTGATCTGGCCAATCTCGCTCAGGTCAACGAACTCATCCTACGCGACATGGCGGACGGCGTGATTGTCGTCGATAACAACGGCGTAATCCGTACGCGCAACGGCAAGACCGAAGATCTGTTGGGGCCGATGCCGATTGCCGTGGCGGAACCGCGCTTGCGAGAATATTCCCCCGAATTGGCGGAATGGCTGGCAGGCTGGCGTAGCAATCCGACCAATCGTTTTATGTTGATGCGCTCTCCGGTCGCGACCAAACAAATGCGTGTGCGCTTCGTTCCAATCGGTGATCAATCGGTTCAAGGCACGGTGATTTTTTTGGAAGATCTTGCTCAAGAGCAAGCACAGGCGCGGCAAATCAAGCTTGCAGCGCTGGGTCGCCTGACCGGTAACATTGCCCATGAGATTCGCAATCCGCTTTCTTCGATCAGCCACGCAACCGAGCTGTTGCAAGAAAGCGAGCTGGACGCTACCGGGCAAAAATTGTGCCGCATCATTCGCGAAAATAGTCAGCGCTTGGGGCGCATGGTGAGTGACGTTTTGGAGCTCAATCGCTCCGATCGCGCCAAGCCGGAAGAGCTCGATGCGCACGGTTACTTAGAAGGGTTTGTCGAGCAGCTACGCCAAGTTGAAAAAGTCGGGCCCGAGATTATTTCACTTGAGTTAAACGTGCGCGGGAAGTTATATTTCGACCCAAATCATTTGCATCAGATATTATGGAATCTGACGCGAAATGCGCTGCGCCATTGCAAAATGGCCACCGGTAGCGTGCGAGTGTGCCTGAATCGTTCGCCGCAGCCGGGTATACTTCAGCTAGATATCATGGACGATGGCCCAGGTGTTCCGGTAGATATGTTGACGCGATTATTTGAACCTTTTTTTACCACGGAAAGCCAGGGTACCGGTCTGGGACTGTATATCGCACGGGAATTGGCCGAGGCGAACAATGCTTCTCTTGACTATGTGGAATTGGCGCCCGGCGCCCATTTTCGTGTCCTAATTCGGAGTGAGCCATGACTGCCCGCCGTGTATTAATTGTCGACGACGAAGCCGATATTCGAGATTTGCTGGAAATGACGCTAATGCGCATGGGACTGGAAACAGCGACGGCAGCCGATCTTAAGGAGGCCTATATGCGGCTTGAGACGGGTCACTATGACTTGTGTTTGAGTGACATGCAATTGCCTGATGGCCTGGGTCTGGAGCTATTGACCCATATCGGTAAATCCTATCCCGGCACGCCGGTCGCGGTAATCACGGCCCATGGTAGCGCCGAGAATGCTGTCGCGGCGCTGAAGGCCGGTGCGTTCGATTATCTGGCGAAGCCGGTGTCCCTGCAGCAATTGCGCGATTTGGTAAGGGTTGCGCTAAAACTGCCGCAAAGCCCAGCCGACGGCAAGAAAGCGCCGGAACTGGCACAGACGGACGGCGGGCCAAATCTGGTCGGTGACTCGAAGCATATTCGGCACGCACGCGAAATGATCGATCGCTTAGCCCGCAGCCAAGCGCCGGTGTACATCACAGGCGAATCGGGTACCGGAAAAGAAGTCGCCGCGCGGTTGATCCACTCTAAAAGCGCACGCGCCGATGGCCCATTTACCGCGGTTAACTGCGGCGCCATTCCCGAGAATCTAATGGAAAGCGAATTCTTTGGATACCGAAAGGGCGCGTTCACCGGGGCGAATCAGGATAAGGAGGGCTTTTTTCAGGCGGCGCAAGGCGGCACGTTATTCCTCGACGAAGTCGCCGATTTGCCGCTGCAGATGCAGGTCAAATTGCTGCGTGTAATTCAGGAAAAGAAAGTTCGGCGTGTCGGCGAAACCAGCGAAGAGAACGTCAATGTGCGTATTGTAAGCGCGACGCATCAGAACCTCGCCGAGCGCGTGCAAAACAATCAGTTTCGCCAAGACCTTTATTACCGTCTTAATGTGATCGAGTTGCGAATGCCGGCACTGCGTGAGATGCCGGACGATGTTCCGCAAATCGCCCAAGCGCTACTGGAACGCTTAGCGCGCGAGATGGAAGTACCGTTGCCGGTTTTAGCGGCAGAGGCCGTCGAGGCCCTGAAAGTTTACGATTTTCCCGGCAACGTGCGCGAACTGGAAAATGTGTTGGAGCGAGCATTGGCGCTGTGCAACGACGCAATGATTCGACGTAACGACTTGTATTTGTCCGAACACACCGCGCCGGAAGTCCCGGATTTGGCTACGACCGGCGCTCATAAGCCTTTGACCACGACCGGTGAACTGCCGCTGCAGGAATATCTAGACAAAGTAGAGCGGGAAGCAATCATGGCTGCGTTGGAGAAAACTCGCTTTAACAAGACGGCGGCGGCAAAGGTGTTGGGCATCACGTTCCGCGCACTGCGTTATCGGATGGAACGGCTCGCGATTGAATAGGGACTAGGATTTAGGGACTAGGGACTAGGGACTTGGTGCGTAAGGTTAAGGGGCCCCACGCTACGTCGCTTCCATTCATCGAGCCTATTTTGGTCGATGCGAGCGGATTGGTTTCGGGCGTTAGGCAAATTCTCTCGCCAAATTTCGACGACAGGCCGGACGGCTGTAGCATTGATCTGCTAGTTATCCACAACATCTCTTTACCGCCGGGGGAGTTTGGTGGGCCGGGCGTAACGGCCTTGTTTACTAATTCGCTAAATCCGGCCGACCATCCTTATTATAAAACCATTCAAGATCTTAAAGTCTCGGCGCATTTTTTCATCCGTCGTGACGGTGAAATAATCCAGTGTGTGTCATGTAATAAGCGCGCCTGGCACGCCGGTATCTCTAATTGGCGCGGACGCGAGCGCTGCAACGATTTCTCGATCGGAATTGAGTTGGAAGGGAGCGACGATTTGCCCTTCGCCGAGGAACAATACGGCGCCTTGCAAAGGCTAATTCCGGCGCTCATGGCCGCGTACCCGATCCAAGAGGTGCTCGGACATTGCGATATTTCGCCGGGCCGAAAGACCGACCCGGGTCCATGCTTTGATTGGCCGCGATGCCGGCAGATTTATTCCGATATTTCATATAGTTAGGCCATGATAATCGCGCTGTTGCGGAATTTGCAAACAGCCGCGTGTTACGCTTGACATTCACCGACGCCGCCCCTACTATTAGTCGTCCCGCATATCCGAAACCACTATATCTTGTGGAAAACGACGTGCATAGCCTGTGCATAACCTTTGCATGGAATTCGAATAGTTGTTTATTTACAAACCGATAAAAATCCGAGGAGCACTAATGCAAATTGCAACCGATCCTTCTCGTCCTGCTGCTGCGCCGTTGTTTACAATTCCGCAAGGTCAGGACATGGCTGACGAGCGTTATTCTTTATTTAAAGTCGTGCGTCGCAACGGATCCGTGGTGGCTTTTGAGCCGGCCAAAATTTCTATCGCAGTGACCAAAGCCTTTTTAGCAATAAATGGTGGTCAAGGTGCGGCATCTGCGCGGGTGCGCGAAATCGTCGGGCAGCTCACCGATCAAGTCGTGAACGCGTTAATGCGTCGCCAGCCCGGTGGTGGCACGGTTCACATCGAAGATATCCAAGACCAAGTCGAACTTTCGCTGATGCGCTCCGGTGAGCACGAAGTGGCGCGCGCCTATGTGCTTTACCGCGAAGAGCGTTCCCGCATGCGCGCCCAGCAAAAAGCGCAGCAACCGGTGGTAGAAACAGCGCTCACTATGATCGTAAAAGGTCAGCGCGTGCCGCTGGACATGGTGCGCTTGGCGGAGTTAATTGCCGAAAGTGCGGCTGGACTGAACGAAGTCGAGCCGGCCAAAATTCTTGAATCCTTAGTGAAGGATTTGTACGACGGCGTGCCCGAAGAGGAAGTGTACAAATCGGCAATTCTTTCGGCGCGGCAGATGATCGAGAAAGATCCGGCCTATTCACTGGTCACGGCGCGCCTGTTACTGCACACCATCCGTCACGAGGTGTTGGGCGATGAAGCGACGCACGCCGACATGGCAGATCGTTACCTAACCTATTTTCCTAGTTTCATCAAAAAAGGCATCGAAGCCGATTTGCTCGATAAGCGTCTCGGCGAGTTCGATTTGGGCAGAATGGGCAAAGCGCTCGACGCCGATCGCGATCTGAAATTCGGATACCTTGGCCTGCAAACTTTGTATGACCGGTATTTCCTCCACATACACGGTCAGCATATTGAATTGCCGCAGGCCTTCTTTATGCGTGTGGCGATGGGTTTAGCAATCAACGAAATCGATCGCGAAACCCGCGCCATTGAGTTTTACAACGTATTGTCGACGTTCGATTACATGTCGTCGACGCCGACGCTATTCAACGCCGGTACGCAACATTCGCAGTTGTCGAGTTGCTATTTGACAACGGTGGCGGACGACCTCGATGGCATCTACGAAGCGATCAAAGAAAACGCACTGCTGTCCAAATGGGCCGGCGGTCTGGGCAACGACTGGACGCCGGTGCGTGCGCTCGGTTCACACATTAAAGGAACAAACGGTAAATCGCAAGGTGTAGTCCCCTTCTTGAAAGTCGTCAACGACACCGCGGTCGCCGTGAATCAGGGCGGCAAAAGAAAAGGCGCGGTCTGCACCTATCTCGAAACGTGGCACTTGGATATCGAAGAGTTCCTCGAGCTGCGCAAGAACACCGGTGATGATCGCCGTCGTACTCACGACATGAATACCGCCAACTGGATTCCCGACCTCTTTATGAAGCGGGTGATGGAAAACCAAGATTGGACGTTATTCTCGCCCGCCGATTGCCCCGATCTACACGATAAATTCGGCAAGGCATTTGAAGAGACCTTTTTGAGCTACGAAGCCAAAGCGGCGATGGGCCAGCTAAAACTGTTCAAGAAGATTCCTGCGGTGCAACTATGGCGCAAGATGCTGTCGATGCTGTTCGAGACGGGCCACCCGTGGATCACGTTCAAAGATCCGTGCAACATCCGCTCGCCGCAGCAGCATGTTGGCGTGGTGCATAGCTCGAATCTCTGCACCGAAATTACGCTTAACACCAGTGCAACGGAAATCGCCGTATGTAATTTGGGCTCGGTGAATTTGGTGAACCACTTCGTCGACGGCAAGCTCGATTTCGACAAGCTCGGCGTCACCATCAAGACCGCCATGCGCATGCTAGATAACGTGATCGACATCAATTACTACGCAGTGAAAAAAGCGCGCGATTCTAATTTGCGCCATCGTCCGGTGGGCCTTGGCATTATGGGTTTCCAAGATTGTCTGCACGAAATGCGCGTGCCTTACGGGTCCGACGCCGCGATCGACTTTGCCGACAAGTCCATGGAGATGATCGCCTATCACGCCTATTGGGCTTCGACCGAGTTGGCGGAAGAGCGCGGCCGCTATGCAAGTTACAAGGGATCGTTATGGGATCGTGGGATTTTGCCACAGGATTCCATAAACCTTTTGCGCGACGAGCGCGGTGGTTATCTTGAAGTCGAGCAAGGCGAATCGTTGGATTGGAGCAAGTTGCGCGAGCGTATCAAAACCCATGGCATGCGCAATTCCAATTGCATCGCGATTGCGCCAACCGCAACCATCGCCAATATCATCGGCGTGTCGGCTTGTATCGAGCCGACTTACCAAAACTTATTCGTGAAGTCGAACTTATCAGGCGAATTCACGGTCGTAAATGAGTACTTGGTGCGCGACTTAAAGCGTCTCGGTATGTGGGACGAAGTGATGGTCGCGGATCTTAAATATTTCGATGGTTCGCTTGCCAAGGTCGATCGCGCGCCGGCGGAATTGCGTGCCCTTTACGCGACCGCATTCGAAGTTGAGCCGAATTGGATTGTCGAGTGTGCGGCGCGTCGGCAAAAATGGATTGATCAAGCGCAATCGCTGAACATTTATATGGCGGGCGCGTCTGGCAAGAAATTAGACGATACCTACAAACTTGCATGGCAGCGCGGACTCAAAACCACTTATTACTTGCGCACCTTGGCGGCAACGTCAGCGGAGAAATCTACCGGCAAGGGTGGCGAGCTAAATTCTGTGCCTACTCATGGCGGCGTCACAGGTTACTCGACAAAGGCCAGCGTTTCCGGTGGTCCGTCGCAGGATGAAACCACTATCCGGATGGAAGCGCCGAAGTTTTGCGTGATTGACGATCCTGGGTGTGAGGCTTGTCAGTAGGTAAACATGTATGGATCAAGGCGTGGCATAAAATCAAATGCCGCCACCAGCGTAGCGCCGGATCCACCGAATAAACGAGATCAGTATGCAGCCGAACGTTCCCGCAGAATATGATCGAATAACGCTTGCGTTGATGCCGGAAAAAAAGGAGAAGAAATATGCTTAGTTTTGAAGATGAGGCGGGTCCGAAATTGCGTATGCAACCTATCATGCCGATCCCGATCCCGTCACACTTTCCCCGCGTGCCTGAAATTTTGCCGGAGATCCGCGTGAATTCAGGGTGGGGGGCTGAGGGGTTGGCCGCAGGCCACCTAGGGCCACCTGGGGCCATAGGCCTGCAGGTCGATGCTGCGCCTAAATCCTCGCGCGTCAAGCTCGAAGATAAGCGCGTCATTAACGGCTCGGCGGACGTCAATCAACTCGTTCCGTTTAAATA
>JANNFT010000205.1:0-6204 GCA_031380185.1 Pseudomonadota bacterium | reverse complement strand
CACAAAGAGAATATCGTGCGTCTACTTTCCGGCCGGGAAAAACAAGTCGGGGATTCGAAGTAGCGAAACCCTAGAAACGGCAGTTGACCGCTCCTTCAGTTATTCAACATCATGTTTCCAATAAATTTATTCATAACTTGTGTACTCACCCATTTGGTGGGAATCCGCTACGGGGCGGATTGCGCGGTTCTGGCGGCGCAGGGCAGCGTTGCAACTCGTTGGAATGGAATGACCATTCCGCCTCGCCGCGCCTTGCCCGGCACCCCCATAACCGCAAACTCCACCCCGTCCAACTGCCGTTTCTAGGGTACCTTCAAGTACTACCGGTTTGTAACGAAGTTACCTCATGTTGGGCATCATGCCCTTCATACCCCGCATCATTTTGGCGAGCCCGCCTTTTTTCATCACCTTCATCATTTTCTGAATCTGCTCAAACTGACTGAGTAGTTTGTTCACCTCTTGCACCGACACGCCGGCGCCGCTGGCGATACGGCGTTTGCGCGAGGCTTTGATCAGATCGGAATTGCGGCGCTCGGCGGGCGTCATGGAATTGATGATGCCTTCGGTGCGCGCAATGATTTTGTCGTCCATCGGCATGCCCTGCGCGCCGGCGCTAAGCTGCGCCGGGAGCTTATCCATCAAGCCGGCGATACCGCCCATTTTTTTCATCTGCTGCATTTGCACTTTGAAATCTTCGAGATCGAATTTCTCGCCGGATTTCATTTTTTTCGCGAGCTTGTCGGCCTCGGCCAAGTCGACGTTTCGGACTGCATCTTCCACCAACGAAACGACATCGCCCATGCCCAGAATTCGCGACGCCATGCGCTCGGGATGGAATGTTTCCAGGCCATTCAACTTCTCGCCGACGCCGATAAACTTGATCGGCTTCTGTGTGACATGACGCACCGACAGCGCCGCGCCGCCACGCGCGTCACCGTCGAGTTTGGTTAGAATGACGCCGGTGAGTGGCAGGGTTTCGCCGAACGCCTTGGCGGTGTTGACCGCATCCTGGCCTTGCATGGAATCGACGACGAATAAGGTCTCGATCGGATTGATCGCCGCGTGCAGCGCTTTGATTTCCGCCATCATCGCTTCGTCTATAGCCAAGCGTCCGGCGGTATCGACGATCAAAACATCGTGATAGTGGGTGCGGGCAAAAGCCAGCGCGGCCTGGGCGATGGCGACCGGTTGCTGGGTGTTGTCGGAGGCAAAAAAATCCACGCCGAGTTGCTGGCTCAATAGTCGCAATTGTTCGATTGCGGCGGGACGATAAACGTCGCAACTCACCAGCAACACTTTTTTCTTTTGCTGTTCTTTGAGTAACTTTGCGAGTTTTCCGGAACTGGTGGTTTTGCCAGAACCCTGCAAACCGGCCAGCAAGATAATTGCCGGCGGCGTTGTCGCAAGATTAAGTCCGGCGGCTTGCTCGCCCATCAAAGCCGTCAACTGTTTGTGGACGATTCCGACCAGCGCTTGACCCGGCGTGAGGCTGGTCAATACTTCGTTGCCGAGGGCCTGCTGTTTCACTTGCGCGATGAAATCTTTAACCACCGGCAACGCGACATCGGCTTCCAGCAATGCGACGCGCACTTCGCGTAGCGCGTCCTGGATATTTGCTTCCGTCAAGCGCGATTGACCGCGCAGGGATTTAATAACGGACGATAGGCGTTGAGTGAGATTGTCGAGCATGATTCTGTCCGCCGATGGGCGGTTAGTGTAAACTTTGAAGCCTTAGATTGTAACATCCAGTTCTGGTCGATCCGACTCCACTTTATGCGAGCTAACCTGTATCTAGCGGTGGCCTTGATTTACGGCGCGGTTGCGCTATTTTTTTGGCGCCGGGCGTATGCAACGACGTCCGCAGCGCCGGACACCGTAGCGCGCAGTGCGGTCAATTGGTCCAATTGCCTGATCTTGCTAGGCATCGTTTTGCACGGTTGGATTCTATTACGCGCCGTGTTCGTCGAGCACGGCATGAACCTCGGCCTCGGCAACGCGATCTCGCTAATCATATGGTTAATGGTGTTGATCTATTGGCTCGGCAGTTGGTTTTATCAGTTGGTGAGTTTGCAGATGTTTGTATTGCCGATCGCCGTATTCGGCGTATTGTTCGAGCTGCTGGCGCCGAGCGATCGCGTGCTTTCGGTCGCATCACGGCCGGCGCTGATGCTGCACTTGGGGTTGTCGCTGGTGGCCTATAGCTTGTTTACCATCGCCGCGCTACATGCGATTTTGACGTCGGCGCTAGATCGCGGTTTGCGTCGTGGCAACACGCCAATCGCACTACGCGATGCCCCGCCTTTAATCGCGCTTGAAACGTTACTGCTACGCATCATTCAGCTTGGGTTCGTACTTTTGACTCTCGCCCTCGCCAGTGGATTCTTGTTTTCCGAACAGGTATTCGGCCAGGCGATCACCTTCCCGCATAACACCCACAAAGTTGTGTTCGGCGTGCTGTCGTGGTTGATTTATGCTGCGTTCCTGATCGGCCATCGCTTCTATGGATGGCGCGGGCGCACCGCGGCAACGTTAACGTTGGTTGGCTTTGGGCTGCTACTGCTCAGTTATGTCGGCAGCAAATTGGTGCTGGAAGTGATCTTGCACCGCGCTTGACAAGCCAGGATCGCAATTCGATACTGATCGCTCCATACTCGCCGCCGTAATTTCATTTGGACGATATTTCAACCAGTGCCCTGCTCATCACGCTCGGCATTCTTCTTGTTCTCTCCGGCTTTTTCTCGATCGCTGAAACCAGCATGATGGCGCTCAACCGCTACCGCCTCCGGCACCTTGTCGCGCAAGGTAGCCGCAGCGCGGTGTTGACGCAATCACTGTTGCAAAAAACCGACAAGTTGCTGGGCGTGATTCTGCTCGGCAACAATCTGATTAACGCGGCGTCGGCAACTCTGGTCACGATCATCACCGTGCGCTTGTTCGGCGAAGGTGAATTTGCGCTTGGAATCGGAACCTTGGCCGTGACATTTGCGATTCTCGTGTTCAGCGAAATTACACCGAAAGTCATCGGCGCAGCTTACGCCGAGCGCATCGCGTTGCCGTTGAGCTACGTGCTCAAACCGCTTCTGACGCTTTTTTATCCGGCGGTCTGGTTTGTCAATCTTTTCGTCAAAGGCTTGCTCTGGCTGATGCGCCTAAAGCCGGCTGAACAACAAGGCAGCGAGCAATTGAGTTTGGAAGAGTTGCGCTCCCTGGTGCTGGAGGAATCCCACTACATCCCGGCTAAGCACAGGCATATTTTGCTCAATCTGTTCGAGTTGGAAAATATTTCGGTGGACGATGTGATGACGCCGCGGGCGCAAATTGAGGCGATCGATATTTCCGCCGACATCGAGGAAATTCGTAACCGGCTCGCCACATCGCATCACACTATTCAGCCGGTGTATTCGGAACAACTAGATGAGGTCATCGGCATTCTTCACGTGCGCCGTGCATTGCATCAGGCCCATAGCAGTGACCTCACCAAGGAAACGCTTAAAGAAATTATGCGCCCGCCGTTCTTCGTTCCGGCCGGAACACCGTTGCTCACTCAACTCCAGGCATTTCAGGAAAACCAGAAGCGGGTCGGCCTGGTGGTGGACGAATACGGCGAATTGCAGGGGTTAGTGACGCTCGAAGATATATTGGAGGAAATTGTCGGAGAATTCGCCAGCCATTCGCCGGCCCACAACGCGCAGTTTCGCGAGCAAGAAGACGGTAGCGTGATCGTAGAAGGAACCTGTTCGTTGCGCTACCTCAACCGCAAGTTAGGGGTAGATTTTGACCTAACGGGGCCCAAAACCATCAACGGACTGATCCTCGAACACCTGGAAGACATTCCCGAACAGGGAACCAGTATTAAGGTCGCCGGCTACCCAATCGAAATCCTACAAACCCAAGATCGCAGAGTTAAGGTGGTGCGAATTTATCCGCAACAGCGAGCACTTCCGTTTCCGGCGTTAATTTAGCCTGTGTAAGAATAGAGAATATTAGTTGAAACAATTGTTTACAACAATTTCCTAAAATACGTCTTTACAAGCGCTTTCAAAACTGGCATTATCAACATTAATTATTCAATATAATCAATGTACGTGCGTTGCCTTATTAGCGCAATTGATTAAATTTTCAAGCGATGGTTACGCAAGTTTCCTAAGCTTGAATTTATTTCTCTAGCAGAGGTTAAGCCATGGCTACCGCGGTTGCTTCAAAAAGCGCAAAGAAACCCACGAAAGATGGAGCGAGCAAGCTTTATAATTTCGTGTGGGAAGGGAAAGACCGCTCGGGTAAACTCATTAAAGGTGAGGTCAAAGCAGGCGGCGAGGCAGTCGTGACTGCGACGTTGCGGCGGCAAGGCATCAATGTCGTAAAAGTAAAACGCCAACGACTCGGCGCCGGCAGAAAAGTTACGCAAAAAGATATCACCTTCTTCACGCGGCAACTGGCGACCATGCTCAAAGCCGGCGTGCCATTGCTGCAGGCGTTTGATATCGTCGGAAAGGGACATAACAACCCGAACGTGACTCGATTGCTCATGGACGTCAAAACCGACGTCGAGACCGGTAATAATCTTGCCTCCGCATTTCGGAAATTCCCGCTATTTTTCGATAACCTATTCTGTAACCTTGTGGCGGCGGGCGAGCAAGCCGGTATTTTGGACACGTTGCTCGATCGCTTGGCGACTTATATGGAAAAGACGCTCGCTGTGAAGAGCAAGATTAAATCAGCGTTGTTTTATCCGATCTCGATTCTGGTAGTGGCTTTCATCATCACGGCGGTCATCATGATCTTTGTGATCCCGGCGTTTAAGGAGCTTTTTTCCAGTTTTGGCGCCGATCTTCCCGCGCCAACGGTAATCGTAATGCATATCTCCGATATATTCGTAAAATGGTGGTGGGCAATTTTCGGCGGAATCGGTGGCGGTGTTTGGTTCTTCTTTTACACCTGGCAACGCTCCCGTAAAATGCAGAAAATTATGGATCGCATATTTTTGCGGCTACCGATATTTGGTTCCTTGATCGAAAAAGGTGTTCTTGCCCGCTGGGCGCGAACGCTTGCAACGATGTTCGCGGCCGGCGTTCCATTAGTCGAGTCCCTCGACTCGGTTGGTGGCGCCTCGGGCAACATCGTGTTCGAAGAAGCCACGCAGCGAATTCGCAACGAAGTGAGTAACGGGTCGGGTCTGACCGTCGCGATGCAAAACAGCGGCGTCTTCCCGAGCATGGTTTTGCAGATGACCGCAATCGGCGAAGAATCCGGCTCGCTCGATGCAATGCTCTCAAAAGTAGCAGACTTCTACGAAGAAGAAGTCGACAATGCCGTTAAGGCCTTGGCAAGCTTAATGGAACCGATCATCATGGCGGTGCTCGGTGTCATTATTGGCGGATTAGTTATATCTATGTACTTGCCGATATTCAAAATGGGCCAGGTTGTCTAGATTGTTTATCGCGGCTGTATATCGCCTTAGCCCCGGTCTAGCGTTAACGAAGTGGCGGTGATCGAGGCTTTACAATCGATGCCACATTTATTTGTGGCGATCGCCGCCATGCTGGGGTTGTTGGTCGGCAGTTTTTTGAACGTGGTGATTCATCGCCTGCCGCGCATGATGGAAAACGAATGGCGCGCGCAGTGTGGGGAATTGGCTTCGAGTGCCGCGCAGACTTTGGCGCCAGTGGCTGAAAAGCAAATCTATAACTTAGTTGTTCCGCGATCAGCGTGCCCCAATTGCGGACGTCAAATCACCGCAGTCGAAAATATTCCGATCGTCAGTTACCTGGCGCTACGCGGCCAGTGTCGGGGTTGCAAACGCAAAATTAACCCGAGATACCCGATTGTCGAGGGCATTACCGCCTTATTGAGTGGTTTAATCGCCTGGCATTTTGGCTTCGGCCTCGCAGGCGTCAGTGCACTAATTTTCATTTGGGCGATGATCGCGCTCACATTTATTGACGCCGACACACAGTTACTGCCGGATAGCATTACACTGCCGTTACTTTGGCTGGGCTTAATCGTCAACATCAATGGCGCATTCACCGATTTACGGTCCGCCGTTTTAGGAGCGGTGTTCGGCTACTTCGCCCTTTGGTCTGTGTATTGGATGTTCAAACTGATTACGAAGAAAGAAGGGATGGGTCACGGTGACTTTAAGCTTTTGGCCGCAATCGGCGCGTGGTTGGGATGGCAAGTCTTGCCCCTTGTCATCTTGCTTTCTTC
>JANNFT010000186.1:0-4375 GCA_031380185.1 Pseudomonadota bacterium | reverse complement strand
GACGCGTTGGGATTGAGTGGGCTTCGCTTTAAATAGACTGGCCGCCGCGTATCAACCGCCCCGGTAACGCGCCGGTTACTTCACCGTTCGCCATCACTTCGGTGCCGGCGACAAACGTGTGGCGATAACCTTCCGCGCGCTGAATCATGCGTCGCCCACCGGCGGGCAAAACGTAGATCAATTCCGGCAACGTCACGCGTAGAGCGTCGAAATCGATCAAGTTGAAATCGGCGCGATAGCCCGGCGCGATCACGCCGCGGTCGTTGAGGCGGTAGGTGCGTGCCGTGTCGAAGGTTTGTTTTTTCACCAGATATTCTAACGGCAAACGCGGGCCGCGCTTGCGGTCGCGCGTCCAGTGAGTGAGCATGCTCGTCGCGCTTCCGGCATCGCAGATATAGCCGACGTGGGCGCCCGCATCGGCGATGCCGCAGATGGTGCCGGGGTCGGCGAGCAACGTGCCAACGATATCCATATCACCGTCGAAATAATTTTCAAAGGTGTGCAGCAGAATCGCTTTGCCGTTTTTCTCGAGCAGCAATTCGAGCGTGTAATCCACTGGATCGCGCCGCGAGGTTTCCGCCAGCGCGGTCACGCTGCTGGCTAACTCAGGCTCGTAGTCGATCGGTTCCTCGAGGCGAAAGGTTCGCGGCAACATGCTGCGAATCCAGCGCGTGTGTTCGTTATCGGGTAACTCGGCGCAAAGTTTGCGGCGCAAATCCGGATTCGAATTGATACGCGCAACGCGTTCCGCCGGAGTGAGGTCGTTCATCGCAAGCCACAGCGGATGGGTGACGAAGGGGTGAATTGTCCCCTCCAGCGCCAGCATCATGCCAATAGGCCGCGAGCCCACTTGGCCGGTGACATTTTGTCCGCGCGCGCGAGCCGCGGTGATGCCGGCGAGCGTGTCTTTCCACAAATCCGGCTCGTTGTGAACTTGCAGCAACAACACCGACAATGGCCGCTGGGCGAGCTCGGCGGCGGCGCGCAGCTTTTCGAAATCGCCATCGCCAAAATCGGAATTCACTTCGATCACGCCGCTGCCGGCGCGCTGCATGGCGAGCGCGAGGCCGGCAAGTTCCGGTTCCATCGCGGTGAGGCCCGGCGTGTAACGGCCATCCTTGGCTTTGTGTTTGATAGAGCGCGACGTAGTGAAGCCGAGCGCGCCGGCGCGCAGCGATTGTTCGAGCAACTGGCCCATCTCGGCGATTTCCGCATCGGTCGGCACTTCGGCGTGATCGGCGCCGCGATCGCCCATCACGTAAAAGCGCAGCGCGCAATGCGGCACTTGGGCGCCGATATCCATGATGCGCGGCATAGTCTCTAGCGTATCAAGATACTGCGGAAAACTTTCCCAGGTGAAATCGATACCTTCTGCCAACACGGTCTCGGGAATATCCTCGACACCTTCCATTAGATTGATCAAAAAGCGCTCGGCGCCAGGCCGTACCGGCGCAAAGCCGACGCCGCAATTGCCGAATACGGAGGTTGTCACACCATGCCACGACGAGGGCGCGAGATAGGGATCCCATGTCGCCTGGCCGTCGTAATGGGTGTGAATATCAACCCAGCCGGGCGTGAGCAACAAGCCGTCGGCATTGATCTCGCGTTTGCCGGCGTCAAGCTTGGCGCCGACTGCGCTGATGCTGTTGCCGTCGATGGCGATATCGCTGACGCGTTGCGGCGAGCCTGTGCCATCGACCAACGAGGCGTTACGGATAACTAGATCGTGCACCGTTCGTCTCTTTCAAGGAATGCGCTATTTTACACGTCGCGGCTCGATGTCGTACTGCTTTCGTATTCCAAGCAGTGCCTGGAGGGGCGCATGGATATTGTCTCGCCAGGCATCAACCGCGCGCCGTTAGGCTGGGCGCAACGTCATGGCGCCGTCGGCCGCGGGCGACAACACGATGTGCCGCGTATGAAACGCGGCGAGATTGGGCCGATGGGCGATGCTGACGAACGTCGTCTGCGGAAGCTGTTCGCCGAGCAAGCGAACCATTTCCTGCTCGGTCGCTTCGTCGAGCGCGGAGGTGGCCTCATCCATGAACAGCCAATCGGGTTTATGCAGCAGAGTGCGAGCGAAGGCCAAGCGCTGTTGCTCGCCGGGAGAGAGTTGTTGCGCCCAATGTTGTTGTTCGTCGAGTCTGCTCACGAGGCCCTCCAATTTGCAGGCGCGCAGGGCATCGACGATCGCCGTATCGAGAAAATCACCGGACTTGCCCGGATAGCTCACGGTGTCACGCAACGACCCGATTGGCAAGTAGGGTTTCTGCGGCAAAAACAGAGTACGTTTTCCGTCTGGCCGGAGTACGTGACCGCGACCAAACGGCCAAATCCCCGCAAGCGCGCGAAACAGCGTGCTTTTGCCGCTACCAGAGGGCCCGGAAAGTAACACTCGCTCGCCCGATTTGATTTGGGTATTGATGCCATGGGCGATGATGTTGCCGTTGGGTAAGCCCAGATCAAGGTCATGAATGACTATTTCTTGTTGCGCGCGTTCCTCGACGCGGATGCCGTCCACATTATTTTTACTCGCTGCGGCGAGCTCGATCGAATCGCAAAAGGTAAGTAAGCGATCGACGCTCGCCTTCCAAGGCGCAATATTTACGTAGTTATCGACAAACCAAGACAGTGCATCCTTAACCTGGCCAAATGCCGAGCTAATTTGCATCAGTGTGCCGAGGGTGATGGCGCCACTCAAATAGCGCGAGCCGGCAAGTAAAAAAGGAAAAATGACGGCGGCTTGGCTATAGCTGAAGGTAAACCAACCCAAGCGCTTTTGTGAGCGGATCAATGCCCACCAATTGCCCAGCACGTTGCCAAATTGCCGCAGTAGATTCTTTTCTTCGCTCGCTTCGCCTGCGTAGAGCGCAACGCCTTCCGCGTTCTCGCGTAAACGCACCAACCCGAAGCGGTAGTCCGCTTCATAACGTTGCTGTGAAAAGTTAAGGCCGATCAGAGGCCGGCCCAACCATTGTGTGACCGTGGAGCCAATGACAGCATAGGCGAGGCAACCCCACACCATGTAACCTGGAATTGTGAAACTCATGCCGGATACCGTGAAACTCAACGGTCCGGATATCGCCCAGAGAATTCCGACGAACGACACAAGGGTGACAACGGAATTGAGAAAGCCGAGGCTCAGCGATAGCGTCATTCCCGTGAACAACTTAAGATCTTCGGCGATGCGTTGATCGGGATTGTCGGTGCTGCCGCCAGTCAATTGCATGCGATAGTAGGCGCGGTCACGCAGCCAAGATGACAGCAGATTCTTGTTCAGCCAATTGCGCCAATGCATTTCTAACATTTGCTGAAAGTACACGCGGTAAACGGAAACAATGACCCATAACACCGCTAGCCAGGAGAAGGTCCCCATCTCGCGCCAAAAGGTGGGTGAATTCTTTTTTTCCAAGGCATCATAAAAGCGCTGATACCAATCGTTGAACAAAACCGTTAGGTAAACCGAAAACAAATTTAACGCGACGATCAAAATCAGTAATCCCCACGCTCGCAGTTTCTCCTCGGATTGCCAATAGGGGTAAGTCAAACGCCAGACGCGTTTTTGGAAACTTAGGGCCGGAACATTTGTTGCCGCGATATTGGTTGATGCCATGGAGGCCTCGTGGGTTCGAGTTGGATTTAGCGGGCGAGCGTACCATATGACCTTGAACTCAAACTTCAACCCGCACCAAGCGATACACCGTGAGGTCGTGATTTTCATTTGGCGTGGCAATTTCTACCATGCCGCCTTGTTTGCCCAAGGTCTCGTTGGTTGGCTGTTTATAAATAATTTTGCGGAAGCTCAGATAGTTGCGATGCCGCGAGTTTTCGTCCTGCGCAGGCCAATCGGGCGTCTGCGCAATCAAAAAATCGAACAGTGCAGGTAAAGTGAAATGCAATGTTTCGTCACGGAATTCGATCGCCCCGTCGAATGCGCGGATCGCGTCACATAAATTCGCGTCATTGCCGAGCACACCGGGGAAAACCACGCTCACGAGGGATTGATAAAGCCGTTCCGGCGTCGCGTTCAACTTCCCTTGAATCGCGCTATGCGTTTGCCGTGAAACGCTTCCACACCTTCGCGAAAATCATCCGACGTGCGCAAGCGGCTGTAGCAATGGCCTTCCAATTCGATGGCCATGCTTAGGGTCGAATCTTCCGTGTCGTTCAGTAATTTTTTCGCGGTGCGTTGCGCCAGCGGTGAGAAGCTGCGCAGTTCTTCGACCAGTGCATCGGTGGCCGTTTCCAACTCGCCGTCTTTCACGCATTCCGTCGCGAGGCCCCAATCGAAAGCTTGTTGGCCGGAGATGCGGCGCGAACGCATAACGACGTCTTTGGTGCGCGCGATGCCAATCATTTTCTGCAATCGAGCCGA
>JANNFT010000157.1:0-11329 GCA_031380185.1 Pseudomonadota bacterium | reverse complement strand
TGCGCCGCATGCCTGCTCGGCGAGCGTCTACCCCGCAATTTGGGCGGATGACAGCCAGGCGTTGAAGTGGTGATATGAGGATTGATTGCGTTGCATGCGGCGCAATGCTGCGCGATTGCGCCCTACGAGCTACGAGCTACGATCTCTATTTTTTTCCTCGCTGCGCGGCAGAACGTCTAATGAACGCGCCCAACTGGCGTATAACCGCCGCGCCCAACACGCTAAGCCCCATCACCATGACGAGCCGGTTCATCCAATTTCGTTGGCTGAATTTCGAGCCTCCATCGACGCGTATTGCGCCTGCAACGCTTGATGGGACGGGCATGCCGTGCGACTGCATAGGCGTGCCCGGCGCGGTGGGCTTTGGTTGCGCGGCGCGTGAGCCGCGCCGCTGCGCCGAGACCCACGTGAACTCGGCGCCCATTAAAAAAATCTGCGCGGAGTAGTAAACCCAAACCAACAAAACAACTAACGAACCCGCGGCGCCAAACCCAGAGGCGACGCTGCTGCGTCCCAGGTACAGGCCGATGAGAAACTTGCCGACGGTGAATAATAATGCGGTCAGCGCCGCGCCTATCCAAACATCGCGCCACGCTACGCCGGCTCGCGGCAAAAATTTGTAGATCATTGCGAAGGCAACGGTGATCAGCGCGAACGACACGCCGAAATTGATGATCTGCAGCAGCAATTGCCAGCCGCCAAACCATCCTGCCCACCATTTGCCGAGCGCTGCTAACGCTGCGCTGATGACCAGCGACACCAGCAGCAAAAAGCCGAGTCCGAGCACCATGCCAAGCGCCCACAATCGCACGCTGATGAGCGTCCAGAAGCCGCCCGATTGCTTTGTTGCAGGGACCTTCCAGATGCGGTCGAGGGCGCTTTGAAGCTCTGCGAGCACCGTTGTTGCGCCGAGCAACAGCGTCGCGAGGCTTACGACAGTGGCGATAATTCCGTGCGCAGGCTCGCTGACGCTTTTCAGCAGACCTTGCATTGCAACTGCGCCCTCCTCGCCGAGCACCTGACGTATTTGCGCGACCACCTCGCCTAGCGCTGCCGCGTCGCCAAATACTAAGCCCGCAACGGCGATAACAATGATGAGCAGCGGCCCAACGGAGAACACCGTATAAAATGCCAGGGCGGCGCCCATGCTGGGGGCATAGTCATCTATCCATGCCAGAACAGAATCTTTGGCCAGATTCCAGGCGTACTGTAAATTCGGTAGAACATTCATTGTGGTCCACTCAGTTTCACTTAAGCCGCGGGGGTAATCGCGCCGACGCTTAGGTAATTACCGCCGCCAGAGAATTTTTGCATGGTCGCAACGTGCAGGCGCGCAAGAGTTGTGCCACATTGGTTTCGGCGGTAGATTATTTCTGAATTACCTGGCACGGCATTTGCTGCAATTTGCGATAACGTGAGAGGAGAACGAGCTTGATGGGAAAATGGGTCATACTGATTTCAGCGATGATTTTGCAAGTTAGCGTCACGGGATGTTCGCGCGACCCTGCAATCGCGCAGAACACCGGCGCGAAAATCGATCTGACTCTGCCAAAACCGGAAAATCGCTCTCAGTCGCAGCAAAAACCCGCCGCTAAAACTGAATTAGTGGCTGAACCAGCGGGAAAAAAGAAACCTGCGGTCGATCCCGTCACCGAATCGACTACTCGCCAGCCGGCCGCGTTGTCCGCGAAGAGCGAAAAAGCGAAAAAACAAAAAAGTAAAACAAGCGCTAAACTGCCGGACCCGGTGACAATTAGCCAGCCACGGCCCCCAGGTAAATCAAACCCCGGCGCGCCGGTTAGCGAGCGCGTAGTCGCCGAACCCATCGCGCCGCCGCGCGAGGACGAGAAGTCCTACCAAGCCAGCGACAATCCCTTGCACCCGAGCCACAAGAAATGATTTCCGCCAGGAGTAACGCATGGTGAGTAAACGAGCCAAGATACTGGTCGCCTTCGGCGCAATAGTGCTCGTCGTTGTGCTTGCCGTCGCACTATTCGATTGGAACATTTTGCGTGGCGCGGCGGCGCGCTACGTTAGCGAAAAAACCGGGCGTGCGTTTGCCATTAACGGTGACCTCAATGTCAAATTATCGATGACGCCGCTGATCGAAATCCACGATGTGATCCTAGGTAACGCGCCCTGGGGAACTCAGGCGCGCATGGCCGAAGTAGCGCGCGTGGCGTTTCGCATCGACCTTCGTGAATTATTCAGCGGCCGCATCGTTTTACCCTATCTGGAACTGAGCGAGCCGACGATCCTGCTCGAGACCAACGCTGAAAATATCGGTAATTGGCAATTCACTCAAAACTCAAAGGACAGCGCCGCAGACCCGAGCATCGGCGAACTGCGCATCAACAAGGGACGGGTCGGATTTCGCCCGAGTGAACGGCACACCGCAATCAATCTTGCTTTTAACTCGGACGCGGCCGGCCAAACAGGCGCGGCATCGGTGCTGCGCTTTAGCGGGGAGGGTTTCTTGCGCAACCAGCCTTTCAGTTTGGCGGGACGTGGGGAGAGCTTGCTGTCTCTTCAAGAAGCGGGCGACTCGTACCGCATCAACGTGAGAGCACGAGCGGGGAATACCGAGGTTATATTCCAAGGCGCCTTGGTTCCTTTTAAACTTGAGACCATCGACGGCCAGCTCAAATTGAGTGGGAAAGATCTGTCCGATTTATATCCCATGATCCCTACTGCTCTGCCATGGACGCCACCGTATTCGATCGCTGGGCGCCTGATTCGCGACGGCGAGAAATGGACGCTGCAGAAATTTACCGGCAAAGTCGGCGACAGTGATTTGAGCGGTGATTTCAGCGTTGATCGCAGTGTGAGGCGGCCGTCGGTTGTCGCTAATTTGGTTTCCCGGCGTCTCAGCTACACTGATTTAGGTGGCTTTGTCGGCGCGGTCCCCGGTGGCGAAACACTCGGCAAGTCACCGGAACAACAGCGCCAAGCAGCGCAGCAAGCCGCGTCAGGCCGCGTTTTCTCGTCCCACCCGTATAACCTAGAACGACTGCGCGCAGGCGATGCCGACGTGCGGTTTCGCGGGGAGCAGGTGATAGCGAGCGGAGAGTGGCCACTGGATAATTTTTCGACGCATCTCAGGTTGCAAGAAGGCGAGCTCAAGTTTCTGCCGCTCGATTTTGGCGTCGCCGGCGGGCACATCGTCGCCAATTTAACGCTTGACGCGCGCAAGGACGTCATACGCACCAGCGGCGACGCGACGGTGCGAAATTTGGAACTCAAGCGTATGCTTCCCAAACTCAAATCCGGCCAAGGCAGCGCCGGGAAATTTGGCGGGCGATTCAAGCTTGCCACCGCCGGTAACTCAATTGCAGAGATGGCAGGCGCCGCCAACGGCGAACTGGCGCTGATGATGGCAGGCGGACAAATGAGCACCGTTGCGCTTTTGCTCAGCAATATCGATCTCGCCAACGTAGCTGCCACGCTGCTCTTCGGCGAAAAGAATGCTTTAGTGCGTTGCGTCGTCGTGAGCGCGACCGCGCGTGACGGCATCGTCGTTCCCAATCACTTTGTTGCCGACACGTCGGAAGTAAACATTCGCGGTGAAGGAAAAATAGACTTGCGCAACGAGCGCTACGACCTAACGCTGACCCCGGACTCGAAGCGCATGAGCGTGTTAGCTTTGCGCGGGCCCATCGCCGTGGGTGGTACATTCAAGAATCCCAATGTTGGCCCGGTCGCCGCGCCGTTGGCGACGCGTGCCGGGACCGCTTTGGCGCTAGCGGCGATCAATCCGTTTTTGGCGTTAGTGCCGTTATTCGATCCCGGTGACGCGCCGGATAGCAATTGCGCCGGTTTGATCCAAAGTGCTAAAAAAAATGTCAGCCAGAAGGCTGTACCGAAGCCGGCGCCGACGCGCCGGCCAAACAGCAAACGCTAAGGACGCCACGGCGCTGTTACTCGTCCCAGTGCCGGCGGGGACACCGCGGCGTTCAGCAACTTAGATTTTGGGCGGATCGCGATCGCGGGATGCATGCCGATGGGCAGCGATCGCAGCGATGAATTTGGGCGCGGCGTTTTCTGCGTCGTCGACATCGACCAATAATATCCCCGGATCGTTTTCCTCGGTCGAGATTCCCGCTTTCTCAAGCAACGAGCATCCGGCGCCGAACGCGAGAATTGTTTTGCAGTGCCGGAATTGGTCTTTGACATATTCCATGGTGTGACCGTCGCGCGCCAGCGCCTTGATTGCCTCGTCGCCGTCGGGCAGCACCAGTGCGTCAAATAATACCGAGGGGGAATTTTCCATCGATTTGTTTGCTTCGATTTCGCCACCGTCACCGGCGACGAATTTGCCGACACGGGGACCAACGAAGTGGGTCACCGCGCCTTCCACCGCCAGTGCAGTGTAAAGGGCAGAGATCGACGCCTTATGGACGCCGTCGGCAACCAAGATCGCGACTTGCCGTGTGCGAATGCCACAATTGCCGGGCAATGCCGTTAAAGATAACGCCGGCGATATTCGTACCTCCGGCGCCATGGGATTTTGGATGGCTCTGGGCATGGCATCCGGCGTCTTCATACCCAATCCCGCCGCGATGGCCGCGGCTACATCCTTTGAAACGTTAACCAACGATGCAAGCATGCGCTCGCGAATGGCCGGGACTGTCAATTTACTGAGCTCGAAGCGAAACGCCGCAATAATATGCGATTTTTCCACGTCAGTCTGGCTATCGAAAAACAACTTCGCCTGCGCGTAATGCTCGGCGAACTTTTCCGGCTTTCCACGCACTTTGTCTTCGTGAACCGGCGCCGGAAACGGGATGAATCCGGCGCCGCCCGCTTGAAAAGGACAACCGCCCGCCAGTGAATTCGGTTCGTATGAAACGCGGCCGCGATGAAGCGCTTGGCGATGCATGCCGTCACGTTGATTATTCTGCACCGCTGCGATCGGCGCGTTGATGGGAATCTCGTGGAAGTTTGGCCCGCCGAGTCGAGTGATTTGAGTATCGACGTAGGAGTGTATGCGTCCCGCCAGAAGTGGATCATTGCTAAAGTCAATTCCCGGGACAACGTGCGCGGTACAAAAAGCGACCTGCTCGGTTTCCGCGAAAAAATTGTCCGGATTGCGGTTGAGCACCATACGCCCTACGGGGACGACCGGAACGAGTTCTTCGGGGATGAGTTTGGTGGCGTCGAGTACATCGAAGCTAAACTTCTCGCTTTGTGCTTCGGTGAAGGTCTGAAGGCCCAATTCCCATTCAGGAAAATCGCCGGACTCGATCGCCTCCCACAGATCGCGCCGGTGATAATCCGGGTCAGCGCCGGAAATTTTGACTGCTTCATCCCAAGTCAACGAATGAGTTCCGAACATTGGCTTCCAGTGGAACTTGCAAAACACAGACTCATTCTTATGGTTAACTAGGCGAAAAGTGTGCACGCCGAATCCCTGCATCATTCGCAAACTGCGCGGAATGGCGCGATCCGACATGACCCACATCAGCATGTGCGTTGATTCAGGCATCAGCGAAACAAAATCCCAAAAGGTGTCATGCGCCGATCCCGCTTGTGGCATGCCATTGTGCGGCTCTGGTTTGACCGCATGCACCAAATCAGGAAACTTCATTGCGTCCTGGATGAAAAAAATCGGCATGTTGTTTCCGACTAGATCCCAGTTTCCTTCATCGGTGTAAAACTTGACCGCGAAGCCGCGCACATCACGCGCGGTGTCTTTCGAGCCGCGTTCGCCCGCGACGGTGGAAAAGCGCACAAAAACCGGCGTGATCTTTCCGGCCTCGGCAAACGGCGCGGCGCGAGTCAAGTCGCTAAGCGCGGCGTAAGCCTCAAAAAAACCGTGCGCGCCCGACCCGCGCGCATGAACGACGCGCTCCGGTATGCGCTCGTGATCAAAATGCGTAATTTTCTCGCGCAGCACAAAATCTTCCAGGAGTGCGGGACCGCGAAGGCCTGCCTTCAGGGAACTCTGATTGTCTGCAATCGGCACGCCCTGATTAGTCGTCAACACCTGAGCACTGGCGTCAACGCGAACCCGAGCAAGTGACTCGCTAGTCGAATTAGTTCCGAGGACGGCGGCGCCACCCGTTTTGGCGTTAGTGTTTTCTTCGGAGCTAGTACTGGCTGTTATCGAATTTGGAGCCGGCGCGGCATTAGCGCCTGCCGTGGGCGCAACAGCATTGTCATGGCCGTATTCAAATTCTTTGGTCGGATTATACGGAATGGCAGCGGCTAAATCGTTTACGGCGCCGCCTTGTTCCACACCCACATCGTTACTCTGTAACACGCCTTGAGTGCCTGCGCGTGCGCGCAGCGACCCGGCGGTCTTGGACTTGGCTGCGGCGCCGACAGTACTACTTGCTTTGCTAGGTTTCTTGCTTGTTGCCATGGCGATCCTTTGGAAATAGTTCGTTCGACAAATCGAATTCAATGTGCGCGTTGCACACCCTACGCCGGCTTTTCAATTCATCAGAGCCTGGTGCATTTCCTGACCCAATATCGAGTGGATGTAGGTTGTCGGATGCTCGACGTCCCAATAAAAGAACGGGTCCGTCAACTGCAATTCGACATCGGGGCAGGTGCGGGGATCCATCAGCAGGCAACTACTTGAGCCAGGCACCCGAGTTTCCAATGCCGGGTAGCCGCTGATGGTGGAGCCGAGCGTGTCCTGCTCAAGGCTAAGGACGTCTATAGAGGTGATTTTAATGCCCTTCAATGAGGTCGAAAGCTCTGCGATGGCCTGCGCCAACAAGGCGTTGTGAATTCGCGAAATATTGCTCAAGCCAGGACCTACCCCTTGCGCTTGCGCAAGCGGCGTGAGTCCCAGGTCCGGCATATTGAGAACAATAATTTGACGGCCGCCCAGGCTGTGTAGTCGCTGGATCGATCGCTTAATATTGTTTACGACCTGCGTCGGCAGCGCCGGTATAGTCGCCGCGTAATCGTTAGAGCCGATCCAGAGCGCATAAAGCGCGCGTTGCACCGGTTTGCGTCCGTATAGACCAAACCTAAAGGCTTCGACCTGGCTCAGCAGCCCTGGCACAGTGAAATCGCCCGTCGTGCGCGCAAACTGCCCGGATGTTGCGCCACCGAATGCATAGCTGATCGCGCCCATTTGCGTGGGACGCGCCCCTGTCATCGACGGTTTTACGCTCGCGGTTTCCGTTTGACTGATAGAACCCCATAAATATTCGAACGCCACCGGGCCGTTGGAAAAACGCCCTTTGAAATATGTTTTGTTGGGAGTTTGGGAGGGCGGAATGGCCGGTTTTAAGCCCATTAGCTTAGACAAAATCAAATCGTTACCGGTGTCGGATAGGCTATCGCCGAACACATACATGGCATCGAAGCGCGGAACCTCCGCTGAAGAGGCGTGCGGCAACACCAGGCTGGCGCCGATTAAAGATAAATAGATTAGTTTGTTCATTTGGGTAGCCTTCGCAATAAGGATGTTTAGTCACCGGTTGTCTGCGCGCGCCGTTTTTGGTACGGCTGCGGGACTGACACCGGTCCTCTTTATAAGTAAAAAAATGCCACGACAAACCGGCTAGGTTTTTAAGATATTCGTCAATTCAATACCGGAAACATACGGCCCGGTTCAAGTCGACCCCGGCTCTTCTTGACCAGTTGCAAGCGTTAGTCGCGCAATTGATGTTCGGGCAGCGTCGATCTCCGCGGGAGCAATTGTGATTCGCGCAGCGAATTGATTAACAGCGACTACGCAAAGTGTGTGCCAGTACGATCCAAGCACGGATAGCGACAACAACATTGCGGAGTATTGCGTTCGTGGTATACGCAGCGGAAACTCGCTAGGCCATATTAATCGGACGCGGCGCGACATCGATTGTTCGAGCGGATATTGGCGGCATATTCGGGCTCACAAGCAAAAGTCGATTGGTAGTTTTATTCATTTCTTACAAACCGCTTGTAAAAACTACCGACGCAATTGACGTCTCATTTGCGGTAACAAATCAATCGTGCCGAAAGATGGATACGTTAGCCGGTAGCCTCATCACTGTCATTGCTTGTTTCGTCCGCATGTCTGGCGACACCGCTATCCCGAGTCGAGTTGCTTGAACGCGTCTTCCCTCGAGGTTTCCTGTTGGACGGGAAGTTAGTTAGAATGGTCTCGAATTTCACTCGTTGGCCCAGACCAGAATTAGTGCCGGAATCATGATCAAAGTTCGATCCCGTTGGTCGCTCTTTTCCCAAGCCGCCGCCTGCATCGCCGTCGCTACCGGAATAATTGTCCTCGCGGGCTGGGCATTCGATGTTCCGGCATTGACGGGCTTTTATGCCGACATCACGATGAAGGCCAACGCAGCCGTATGTTTTATCTTCGCTGGCCTAGCTCTGTTTCTGTTAAATTGCAACGCCGGATTTCGTAACGTTCAAACGCTCGGCTTCGGCCTTGCGCTTGTGCCGACGTTTTTGGGCGTGCTAACGCTGATGGAACATCTCAGCGGCTGGAACCTCGGCATCGACCAGCTTCTGTTTAGCGAGCCGCCCGGCGCGTTGGCAACGGCTAGTCCTGGCCGGATGGGAGTTAACGCCTCCATTTCTTTTACGCTGTGCGGCGTGGCGCTGCTGTGCATGTACCGCGGCCGCGCCATGGTATTTAGTCAGCTATGTGTAGGTGCGGTATTTCTGTTGGAACTCCTCGCGCTTATCGGTTATGCATACGGAGTAAATGAACTCTACGGTCTCGCGCGATACACCGGCATCGCGCTACATACCGCGATCGCGCTGGCGACGCTCAGCTTGGGAATTCTCGCGGCCCGTGAACATGTAGGCGTGATGGCTTTTATGAGTGCCGCCACGCCTGCGGGAGCGGTGGTGCGACGCCTGCTAGTATGGGTGGTGGCCATTCCCATTCTGTTCGGCTGGATTCGCGTTCTGGCGCTACAACGGGGCTATTTCGACACGGCGGTTGGCACCGCGGTGTTGGTCGTGTCACTGGTTGCTGTCTTGATTGGCATTGTGCTACGCATGGGTCGTCGCCTGAGCATCATGGAACTGGAAGGCGAGCGATCGAGCGCTATGTTACACGAAACCGAAGAACGGTTTCGGTTGCTCGCCAATGAAGCCCCGGTCTTGATCTGGGTATCGCAGAGTGACGGCCGGCGGATCTGGTTCAATCGGGCATGGCTTGAGTTTACCGGACGCACCTTGGCCACTGAACAGGGTGACGGCTGGATCGATCAATTGCATGCCGAGGATCGGACCCGCTATGTTTCGGCTTATCACGGATACGTTGAAACTCAAAGGGCATTTTCGGCTGAATTCAGACTGAAGCGCGCCGATGGTGATTACCGGTGGCTGTTGGAAACCGGCTCGCCGCGTCAGATTAGCGGTGGCGCGTTCGCCGGTTTTGCCGCCTCTTGCGTCGACATAACCGATCGCAAGACCCTCGAGCGGGAACGCGACAGCCTGCTGGAAAGCGAGCGATCGGCACGACTGGAACTCGAGCGAGTGGCGCAATTGAAAGACGAGTTCCTCGCCACGTTGTCGCATGAATTGAGGACGCCGCTCAACGCGATGTTAGGTTGGAGCCAGATATTGCAGAAGTCGCAAGGGCATAGCGATCGGACGATGAAGGGCTTAGAGGTCATCGAACGCAATGCGCGTATGCAAACTCAGTTAATCGATGAACTGCTGGACATGAGTCGAATACTCGCGGGTAAGCTGCGCCTCGACGTCCAAGAAGTGAATCTAGTCGGCGTCGTCGAAGCCGCCATCGATACCGTGCGCCCTAGCGCGGAAGCCAAAGGCATCCGCTTGGAAAGCGTCCTCGAGCCCGTTGCGGAGACGGTTCACGGCGATCCGCAACGGCTCCAGCAAGTGGTGTGGAATTTGCTGTCGAACGCGATTAAATTCACCCCTAAAGGTGGCCGCGTTCAAGTGGTTGTCAAGCGCGTGAAATCTCACGTCGAATTAGTCGTGAGCGATACTGGAAAAGGCGTCAAGCAGGAGTTTTTGCCTCATTTGTTTGAACGTTTCCGGCAAGCCGACGCTTCGACCACGCGGGAATTTGGCGGTCTCGGACTGGGGTTGGCGATTGTGAAACAACTGACCGAACTCCACGGCGGGAGTGTGCGAGCGGCGAGCGAGGGTGAAGGTAAAGGGATGACAGTGACCATTGAGCTGCCGTTGAGCGTGATACGGACAGGAGCGGGCGACAACGCGTTAAACGTCCATCCGCGCGCAATGTCACGGCAAATGAAATTGCCCGAGCAGGCTCACCTTAGCGGGGTAAAAGTGTTGGTGGTGGACGACGAGCCGGACGCTAGAGAAATGATCAAGCAGGTGCTCGAAGATCAAGATGCAAGGGTATTCGTCGCGGCCTCGGCCGAAGAGGCGCGGCGGGTGCTCGAGACGCAGCGACCCGATGTCATGCTAAGCGACATTGGCATGCCGAACCAGGATGGCTACGAGTTGCTGACTCAAATTCGCGGCGCGGGCAACGATATCCCGGCAGTGGCGATCACGGCGTTTGCGCGATCCGAAGACCGCATTCGAGCACTACGCGCCGGTTTTCAGATGCATATTGCGAAGCCAGTCGATCCTGCGGAAATAATTGTATCGGTAGCTTCGCTGGCACAGGGAGTTCGTGCCAAGAGCCGCCAAACACATGACGAAGCGAGTAGCCCAACTGAAAACCACCGGCCGAAGACTACGAAATAGTTCATTAGGTGGAAATTATATGACCTCGTTTAACTTTTATACGCTATACGCACGCTGGAGTTTCTGCGCAGGACAGGCAAGGGTTTTTTGCATTGGGCGCCGGAAGGTAGCGGTGGCACAATAAGCGCCCCGGAGGGCACGCGATGAGCAGATTTACCGATTACGAACAGTACGACGCGCTTGGACTCGCCGATCTAGTGCGGCGCCACAAGGTCACGCCCCACGAGCTCCTCGAGGCTGCGATCGAGTGCGTCGAGGCGCGCAATACGGCGGTCAACGCCGTGGTCATGAAGCTCTACGACGACGGCAGGAAGGCCATCGCCGAAGGTCTGGCCGACGGGCCGTTTCGAGGCGTTCCGTTCCTGATGAAGGACCTTACGTCACCGGTTGCCGGTGTGCCGATGACGCGAGGCTCGAAGTTCTTCGCCGGCACACCGCCAGCCGGCGCCGATAGCGAGCATGTGAAGCGATTGAAGCGCGCGGGGCTGGTGATCTTTGGACGGACGAACACGCCCGAGCTCGGCCTGTCGCTGACCTGCGAACCGCAGCTCTACGGTGCGACACGCAACCCTTGGGATGTCGCGCGTATCTCAGGAGGCTCGAGCGGAGGAGGAGCCGCCGCCGTCGCCGCGCGCATGCTACCGATGGCGCACGCCTCCGACGGGTTCGG
>JANNFT010000134.1:0-6023 GCA_031380185.1 Pseudomonadota bacterium | reverse complement strand
GCGGTGAGCTTAGCGGCGCTCGGAAACACGGCGCCACCGAGCCCGACGACACCCATCGCCTGCAAATGTTCGAGTACTTCGGCGCGGGTTTTTTGCTCGAACGGATAAGGCTTGAATTCCATGGCGTGATCTTTGCCGTCGACGTCGATGGTGATGCATAGTTCGAGGTGTTCATCGGCGCTTGGAACCAAATGTCGCGCGATGGCGCTGATCGTTCCCGACGTCGGCGCGTGGATGGCCGCCGACAGTTTTGATGCAGGCGTGCCGATGGTTTGACCCTTGCGCACGAGATCACCGACGCTTACCGTGGGAATCGCCGCTTCGCCCGCATGTTGCTTCAGTGGCACGACCAGTCGTGAAGGCAAGGGTGCGTGAATGATGGGCCGCACGGTCGATTCGGTCTTATGGGCGGGTGGGTGGATTCCGCCATGGAAGGCGAATAGTTTACGCATCAATGAACACCTGCGGTTAGGGGAAGCATGTCAATGCAATCGACCGGGCACGGCGGAATGCACAATTCGCAGCCGGTGCAATCGCGCCGCAGCACCGTGTGCATTTGTTTTGCCGCGCCAAGAATGGCATCGACAGGACACGCTTGGATGCATAAGGTGCAGCCGATGCAACGCGCTTCATCGATCACGGCGATGGCGCGCATTTTGGTCAAGCCGCGGCTGGTATCGAGCGTTTTGGAGTTTACCTTCAATATACGCGCGAGTTTTTTAATACCCGCTTCACCGCCGGGCGGGCAGCGGTTGATATCGGCCTCGCCCATTACGATGGCGCGCGCGTATGGCCGGCAACCTGGATAACCACACAATCCGCACTGGGTCTGCGGAAGCTGTGCGTTAATGTGCTGTTCCAGCGCGTCGGGATCGGCTCGCAGTCGAGCCAATGCAAAACGCAAAAACGCCGTGGCGGAAACCAAGATGGTTGCGAAGAATACGACACCGATCATTTGATCAATCCGAGGAAGCCGAGAAACGCCAGGCTCATCATGCCGGCCGTTACGAGCAAGACGGCGGCGCCGCGAAACGCAACCGGTACGTCCGCAACCTCCAGGCGCTCTCGCAACGAGCTGAAAACCACCAGCACGAAGGTGAATCCAATCCCATGGCCGAGACCGTAAAAGATCGATTCGCCGAAGTTGACTTGTTCTTGCGTCAGCAATAACGGCACGCCGAGCGCGGCGGAGTTGATCGATGCGAGCGGAAAATAAACACCGAGGGATGTTTTCAGCGTTGGATTAGTTCGACTGAGATAGGCGTCGCTAGTTTTCCAACAGGCGACTATCAAGGTCAGAAAAATTAAAACGCGCAGGAATTCAACTTCGTATTTGACCAGGATATATTCGTTAATCAAATAAGAAATGCCGGTGACTACGCTCAGGCAAAAGGCAGTGGTCAGGCCGATGCACAGCGCGGATTCAAGTCGCCGTGCGCCTCCAAACATCGGGCCAAGGCCGAACAGCTTAATAAGCAAAACGTTATCGACGAGCGCCGCGCCGACGACGATCGAAAGATAATTTTCCATGATTCAAAGTCGTGTTGTTTTCAATTCGCAGGCGCCCTCCCGCGGAGCGCCTCGACGAAAGACTAGCACGGATTTGCCCGGCTAAGAAGCGTGTCGATCGGCGCGTACGGCAAACTTAGATCGCGGGCAATATCAGGATGAGAAACATGACCGCGAAAAATCTGTACGCCACTCACTAAGCCGGGATCGATGACGCAGGCTTTTGCCACGCCATGATCCGCGAGCATTTGTACATAAGGGCGTGTCGCATGCGCCAACGCCAGCGTCGCACTTCGCGCGACCGCGCTGGGCATGTTGCCGACGCAATAATGGACCACACCTTCCTCGAGGTAAAACGGCGCGGAATGGGACGATGGGCGCGAGGTTTCGCTCAAGCCGCCTTGATCGATGCAGACGTCGACTAATACCGAACCCGGCTCCGTGGCGCGCAGCATTGCTCGCGTGATTATTTTTGGCGCGAGGTTACCGGGATTGAGAATCGCGCCGACGATGAGATCCGTATTTCGCATCGCGGCGGCAATATTGGCTGCAGTAGCGTGCGCCGTGATAATGCGCTCGCCGTAAGTATTTTTCAGCGCGTTCAATCGCGCGGCATTGATATCCAGCACCGTGACTTCGGCGCCGAGGCTTACTGCTACAGATGTCGCATGGCTACCGGCATTGCCGGCGCCGAGTATCAGAATTCGACCGGGCGGAACGCCGGGCGCGCCACTTAGCAGCGTACCTTTGCCGCCGTTGACGAGTTGCAATCCCCACGCGCCGACGGTTATCGCTAGGCGACCGGCGATCATCGACATCGGTTTGAGCAGCGGCAAACCACCGTCTTGATCGCGCACGGTTTCGTAAGCGATACCGATGACATCGCGCGCTAACATCGCCTGCGCCAACTCGGGATCCGCTGCGACGTGAAGATATGCCAGGATTATTTGACCTGGCTTGAGGTAGGAAAACTCGACCGCTTGCAATTCCTTCACTTTGACGATGAGGTCTGCGTTGTAAACGTCGGCTGCGCTCGGGACGATGGTTGCGCCGGCTGCCCCGAACGCCGCATCGGGGAAACCAATTCGCGCGCCGGCGCTCGCTTGAACAACGATCTGATGACCACGCAGCGCCAAAGCGGCTACCCCGTCCGGTGTCATGCCGACACGGAATTCACCGTCTTTGCATTCTTTCGGAACGCCGATCAGCATTTCGACCGCAAGATGTCGCGGATCAGATTGGGGCCGCGATAGATGAGCCCAGAGTAAATTTGAAGCAACGTTGCGCCGGCTTCGAATTTTTGCTGGGCGGTTTCTGCGGACGTGATTCCGCCGGCGCCGATGATCGGAATTCGTTCTTGCAGTTGCTGCGCCAATCGGCGAATGACGATCGTCGCAGCATGTTGCAACGGCTTGCCGCTAAGGCCGCCAGCCTCGCCATGATGCCGCGAGCGTTCGACGCCGACGCGGGAAACGGTGGTATTCGTCGCAATGACACCGTCGATGCCGTGTGCAAGCAGGCGATCACCAATCATGTCGATTTCCGGCTCGGTCAAATCCGGCGCGATCTTGATTGCGAGTGGGACATATTTTCCGTGTTTGGCATGAAGTGTTTTTTGCTTTTGTTTAAGCACGGCGAGCAGCGCATCGAACTCGTTTTCCTGTTGCAATTGCCTGAGATTTTTTGTGTTCGGCGAGGAAATATTGACGCTGATATAACTCGCGAATGGGTAAATTCTTTCCAGGCAAGCCAGATAGTCGTCGGCAGCGCGATCGATTGGCGTATCGAAATTTTTTCCGATATTGATGCCGAGAATTCCTCGATAGCGGCTGCGTCGGACGTTTTCGATCAAGTTATCGACGCCGCGGTTGTTGAAGCCCATGCGATTAATGATGGCTTCTTCATCGACCAGGCGAAACATGCGCGGCTTCGGATTGCCCGGTTGCGGCCGCAGTGTGACCGTGCCGATTTCGATGAAACCAAAACCCAACGCGGCGAGGGCGTCGATGTAGTCGCCGTTTTTGTCGAGGCCGGCGGCGAGGCCGACCGGGTTGGGAAACACTAATCCCATGGCGCGAACCGGGTGCGTCGCAATAAATCGCTTTGCCGGCAGCAAACCCGTTCCGTGGGCGCGCTTTAATAGACTCAGGCTCACGTCATGGGCGGTTTCCGGATCGAGCCAGAATAAGAACGGTTTTGCGAGTTGGTAAAGCAAAGTTAGGTAAGTGCGATTTTTTGGGGTGTTGAAAATATTCGGCGCTGAGGGGCTGACACGAAGTTGCAAAGGAATCTTTTTTTGAATACCTGTGAAGAATTAACGCATCGCGCCAGGAGCCGCATGGCGCTTGCTTCGTGGCGATGCATTCTTGGGAAGCCGCACCCCTCTTACCTCTCCAGAGAGGCGCCTATAAATTCTCGGTGGCTATTCGTTGCCAGCGCCCGTCGATGAATCCTTCTAAGGGACGGAAATTGGCTTTGTAGGCCATTTTGCGGCTGTCTTTAATCCAGTAGCCCAAATAAAGATGCGGCAGGCCCAGGCGCTTGCACAATTCGATTTGCCAAACGACGTTGTAAGTGCCGAAGCTGGTGTTGGGAAAATCGGGATCGAAGAAGGTATAGACCGACGACAAGCCGTCTTCCAGCTCGTCGATGATGCTGACCATGCGCAACGCGTCACCTTCGCGAAACTCAACCAAATGGGTGCTGACATTACTTTGCAACAGGAAATGGCTGTATTGCTCGCGACTGTCTTGATCCATGCCGCCGCTGGCGTGACGCGACATTTGATAGCGGCGATAGAGGGCATAATGTTCCGGCTCAAACTTCAGGCCCATCACCGTCGTCGTAAGATGTCCGTGGCGTTTCTTAGCGCGGTGTTGGGTGCGATTGCCGGCGTATTCATTGGCCAATATCCGCACCGGCACGCAGGATTGGCAATGATCGCAATAGGGCCGATAGGTGAAAGCGCCGGAGCGGCGAAAACCCAGGCTGACGAGCTGGCTATAGGTTGCAGTATCGATCAGATAACTTGGCGTCGCTACTTGGGAGCGTGCGAGTTTGCCGGCCAAGTAGCTGCACGGGTAGGGCGCGGTGGCGTAGAACTGGAGCTTTGCCGCCGGGATGTCATTCATGAAGGTCATTGTCGAACTTCCATGGACTTATCGTGACAGGATTATTGCAGTTTACCAATTTTGCCAGCAACGCGCTGAACTCGCTGCGCGGAATTTCCCGCGCGCCGAAGCGGGCCAGGTGATCGGTACGCATTTGGCAATCGATGACGCCGAACTTCCAGCGCTGTAGTTGTCGGACTAAATGAACGAACGCGATCTTCGAGGCATCCGTCGCACGGGCGAACATCGACTCGCCGTAAAACGCTTGGCCTAGGGCGATGCCGTAGAGGCCGCCGGCCAATTCGCCGCCGATCCAGGTTTCGACGCTATGGGCGATACCTCGGTTATGCAATACGCAAAAGGCATCGATCATTTCGTTGCTGATCCACGTGCCGTTTTGGCCGTCGCGCGGGGCTTGCGCGCAAGCGGACATGACAGCACGAAAGCTGCTGTCGATGCGGACTCGATAACTACGATCTCGTAATGATTTTTGTAGCGAACGTGAGACTTTTAGCTCGCTCGGAAACAACACCATGCGCGGATCGGGGCTCCACCACAGAATCGGTTCAGCGGCGCTGAACCAGGGAAAAATTCCGAGCTTGTAAGCCTGAATTAATCGTTCAGGAGAAAGATCAGCCCCGGCGGCGAGTAAGCCGCTGGGATTTTTCAGGGCGGCAGTTAGCGGGGGGAAGGAGTCCTGTGGATTTAGCCAGGGGATCAAATCCTACTGCACCGTGACAGTAATGGTTTTACGCATGCGCTCACCGTAGGATCGATGGGCGCCGTCCCCCAATTGCAGCGTGAGCGTGTGTTTGCCGGGCGCGAGCTTGACCATCGTGTCGGTCTGACCTTTTCCGAAATGCTTATATTGCTCCGGCTTGTCGAGCGGCACCGTTTCTTCTTCTGCGATCATCGGCGCATCGATAATCAAGTGATGATGTCCGGTATCAGGAGTTAAGTCACCGGCGAGTTTAATTTCCATACCTTCGATGCCCATTACGATTTTGACATCTTGAGCGACCGTCGCGCCGTCAGCAGGCTCGACAAAGAATACACGGGGCTCGGACTGTGAAGCGGTTGCGTAGGCGCTGGCAAAAATGGCCAGAATAACGAACAGCAGTTTTCTCATCTTAATTTCTCCTAGAGCAAAATAATTATTAAAAGTTTCACTGCGGGCTGCGCGTTTAGACCTTGCCAAAACTGCATACGGGTCATGCGCCGCGTAAGGTTTTAGCATGTCATCCTGAGCGCAGCGAAGGATCTGCTTTTCCCGTTGCATAAAGCAGATCCTTCGCGTTGCTCAGGATGACATTTGTATTACTCATGTTACACCCTCAAGAATCTGCACGTCAACCATGGCGCCCGGCTCGATATTACCCTGTGCCTGGGACAGGATGATAAAAC
>JANNFT010000123.1:0-4824 GCA_031380185.1 Pseudomonadota bacterium | reverse complement strand
GGGACTTGTCGGCCTTGTCCTTCGCCCGCCGGTAGTCAAGGTCGTCTGCGTTCAGGTCGGCCGCCACTACGCCCTCGACGATCTTGGCGAATGGGTTGCGATTACCAGAGATAAAACGGTAAAGGACGATGTTCTCGTATTCCAGTCCCTTAGCCTCGTGGATGGAGAAGATCAGCGGCGTCTGGAAATAAAGGCGAGCATCCGCCTTGTCTTCGTCGCGCATCACCAGCACGGCAAATTGCGTCGATTGCCGCGTCTTCTGGTTGAGCTCCTGCTTGATGCTCTCCTTGTCGGACAGTACGCTGACCATGCCGTCCTCGTCCGCGACCGAATCGACCAGAAAGTTGCTCTCCCGGTCGATGGAGCCGAAGCGGCTGTGCTTGATCTTGAGCAAATTATTGGCCACCCGCGTCGCTTCGCGGGCGTTCCGAAAATAATCGCGCAACACCTTCAAATCCTGCTTGTGCGCCAGCGCCTCGTCGCGCCAGAACAGGCTTTTCACCTTGCTCCAAGAGAAGAAGTTGGGGTGGACGATCTGGTTGGAATCGCCGCAAAGCAGAAAGTGGCTGGGCTTCTTTAGGGTCGCCAGCACCAGGGCTAGTTGCGCATTGGTGAAATCCTGCACTTCGTCGATGACAATAAAATCGTAGCGCGGCGCGGCGAACGGACGCCATTCGTGGGCGACAAGGTTAAGATCGTACAGCTTGGCTTCGGCGAGCCAGTCCCGATATTTCTCAAACAGGTCATAGAGCCGCGCGCGCTCGGTCTCGGCAAAGATCGACTGGCGCACACCGAGGGCGAGGTATGCCCCCCGCTCGAGTGGTCCGGCGGCATCGGCGGTGATGACGCCGCGGATTTCCTCAAAAGCTTGGTGGGCGTCGATGCCCTTGAACGCCTGCTGCTGGCGGGCGAACCAGGTAGCGAACTCGCGCCACCCGGCCTCACGTCCGGCCGGCACGCGCAGGCTCTCGATAAACTCCCGGAAGGACAGGAAATTCGCTTCCTGCCCTCTGTGTTCGAAGCCGTGGCCGTAGTATAGGCCGCGGGCGCTCTGAGCCAGATAGGCCGAGTGGGTGACGTAGAGCACCTCTCCCTCGGCGTGCTTGAGCTTTTCCAGGGTCAGCGCCGTTTTGCCGCTGCCGGCGCTGCCGACCACGATCAAGGGCGGCGGCAAACGATAGACAGCGTCCTGCGCATCGTCGAAGGAAATCACCTTGTCGAGTAGGTGAATGTCGCGCCGCTGCGGGTGGATGTAACGCACTGGCATGGCTTCGGTGACCGCGACGGCGGCGTCGATGTCTGGAATTTTCTGGTCGTCGATCGCTGCACCGCGTAGAAATCGGGACTTGTCGTAGGCGTGCTGTTCGATCACTTCCAACATCAGGGCATAGACGCTGCCGCCATGCCGTACCAAAGAAAATAGCAGCCGGTTGGCGTAATCGAGTTTGGCGCGATAGAAATTCCCGTGGCTCGTGTGGGTGAGCTTTTTCACGTCCGCTTGGCGAAAATCGTCGCGCTCGATAGCGTCGCGCACCTTCTCGTATTGCGCCTTGACGCGGGAGGTATCGAGGCCGACGTACTCGAGAATCTTCATGGATCAAAACCAAGCGGGTATCGCATCATTTGAGTATAGGGTCAGGCTTTACGTTGCCAGTCGCGATAGCTAGGCGGGGCTTTGCGGCATAGCGATTCGCGGGCAATATTTTGCGTTTCCTGCGCACGCTCGTTGGCTGCAGACAAATACGCTGGTTATGTTGAAAACTGTTCTAACAGCGTTAGCCAACGATCAGGCAGGTTCCAGCCCAATGACCAGGCGCTGTCCTAACAGGCCGACCGCCTGTGCAATGCGCGGCAGCTTTGATCGATAGTGCGGGTCAAGCATGCGACGAACTTCTTTCTCATCGACGCCAAGCTGCTTGGCCCGTTGCATTTTGCCGATGCCCGCCTTACGCATAGCAACGGACAGGGCCGCTTTCGCCATCGTCTCCGCTGGCGGTGCGACAAGGTGCTCGCGGCGCTTGTCCTTGTTCGACGCCGGGAAGTCGATGCCTTCGATCATGTACGCCGCGAAAACTTCCTCCATCGCGTCCGTCGCTCGAGTGTGCCGAGCGCAGTAAGCAAGTGCCCCTAAGATGGATCGACTAGGCCTAAACTTACTTCACCCCTCCACGACCGTCAAACCCGAACGCCTGCCGATCCGCAGCCGGCAGGCTTCATTGGTTTTAGGCCAACGACACTGCCCCATCCGCCGCACGCTTGAAGCGGGGAGCGTGCTGACGAAGCGTCTTGTGTAAGTAGTTCATGCGGTTTTCAACATTGTTGCCGCCGAATTGGTAGCCCGCTTGTTGAACTTCGTCATACAGTTGACGGGCCTTGACGCTTCCGGCGTTCTGATCGCGCCGGGACTTGAGCACGTATTGAATTGCATCGGCCAGCGTTAGGTTCCCTTTGGATTTCGTAACGGGTTTGACGGGGGGTCGCGCGACCGCTTTCGGTTTCGTCGGGGTTGTCTGTACCGGTGCGGCTTTCTTAACGGGATTCGCTTGCGACGCCGGTATTTTCGTGGCTGGGGATGAAGCGGGTTTGGACTTCGCTACTGGTTTCTTTGCCGAACGCGTGGAGGCAGTGGGCGCAACTTTCGCAATCGGTGCGCCGACCTTAAGCGATTCGCGCAACTGCCGCGCCGCGTCGCGCGCCATGGTGGCGACGAAGTCATGTTCCTTTGCACGCGCCTCCAGATCGTTGATGGCGTTATGCAGTTTCTTCGACAACGATGATCCGTCAACTAATTGGGTTGCGTCGCTTTTCTTGGCATGCGCTTCGAGTTTGGCGATCGCTTTGAGCACTTTCTTTAACATCGGAGTGTTCCTGTCGTTTGTGGATAGGACTGCTATTATCGGATAGTTTGGTCAGTAAGTCACCCAACTGCTTTGCCGAGAGATGCAATGAGGATGCCGAGGGGATTGTGCCTGTCGTAAATCGGCAATGGCAGTACTGCACCGCTACACCACTGGCGCACTCGAAAGTCCACGGAGGCTATCCTTTGGTTCGGCCGCGAAGCGGCCTGTTCCCACCACCTGCTCAATCGTATGTCGACACAAGTTCGCGCCGCCCTGATTTTATTTCTCGCATCGATATAAGCGGTAAATTCTAGTGGGCGCTATTCAAAATGCGATGTTCAATCGCTTCAATTCAAAATAACATTTCGCGCAGGCGCGCACATCGACCAGCGCACGATGGGCGTTGGAAAACGACTCGTGAAATAATTTGACGTGAAGCTGATTCAGCGTCGGCCATTTGAAACCATAGGGGCCGGGCAAACGGCAAAAATCCGTCGCCGATTGCATGGTGCAGCGACGCGGCTTTGCGTCAACGTAGTTCGCGTACCCAGCACGCAACAATTCGGCGCCGAGAATTTTTTCGTCGAACGCAATGTTGTGGGCGATCAGCATGGTCGCCAAATTGATGTCTTTTATGATGGCGTCAAGAGCGGTCTTAATATCCACGCCACGCGCCAGGGCAATGTCCGTCGTGATGCCGTGAACCTTTGCCGCGTCCGCTGGAATCGTGAAGCCATTCGGTTTAACGATGTGCTCCGCGCTGGAGATTTCCTCACCGGTTTCGTCCGTAACCAACCATGCGACTTGCACCAAGCGCGGCCAATTCTCGAGATCGGACACGGGCGCTTTGTAGTTCTTTGGGATGCCGGTTGTTTCGGTGTCGAAAAACAAATACACGCAATGAATCTCCTATTGAATACTTGAGGTAGGCCGAGAGCCAACAATCATGGTGCGCTCCGGGTGGCAGCAGTTGTACCTAGGCTACGCTTGATCCCTCTGATCAACAGAGAGATCATTAGCCGCCGCTAATTAGAATTTACCGGTTACGCAGCTGCACTCGGATTTTGGGCATTAATATCCATTCAACAGGTTGTAGAGTGTAGGGTGGATCAAGCGCAGCGGATCCACCATCAAAATAAAAATCTCACTCCAAATCCATCCCACGAATCGAATCAGGCTCCAATGAACCCCACGAAACGTCATACCAGCCTTTAGTCACTGCGTTCTCAAACGAAGAAAATTTCCAATCACCCACCTTCGAAACATACCCATGCTTCATCGGATTGAAAAATAAATAATCCATATGCCGTCGCCAATCGAGCTCATCGCGAATCTGATGTTCCCAAAATCGGCGCTGCCACAAATACTTTTCGTTGCGTTCGGACAGAATCGTATTCGCGCTGCGCGAAACGAAATGTTTGATCAAGCGCCAACGGGTAGAAAAATCGCTATCGGTTTCCGGCATTTGCCAAATGCAATGCAGATGATCGGGAAGCACCACGATCGCGTCTACTCGAAAAGGTCGCGCGCTCGCAACGTGGCGAAACGCTTCTCGTAAACGCTGGTAAATATCGGGTTGGGTCAGCCAGGGCCGGCGACCATAGGTCACGACGGTGAAAAAATAACACCCACCTCGCTCGTAAACCCGTCGATAGTCGCTCATAGCGCATCAATTATAAGGTAGGGTGGATCAAGTCCCGCAGGGACGAATCCACCAGTTTTCAATTGATGGTGGATCCGCTACTGGTGGCAGCATTTGTATCTGTGCCACGCTTGATCCACTCCGTTTGATTCTAAAAGTGAAACACCTCGAGAACCGCATCAATATTAGCTCACAGGCCATCATTTTCCAGCCGCTGCGCTAAATATACCTTCCACCCAAGATAATCCAAAAACGTAATGTAGGTTGGATCAAGGCGCGAAGCGCCGGATCCACCGGCTTTTCAAATTGATGGTGGATCCGCTACGCTTGATCCACCCTACC
>JANNFT010000112.1:0-11555 GCA_031380185.1 Pseudomonadota bacterium | reverse complement strand
CGCCTTCAATACTTTATCCGGCGTTACACGGTTAATGGCGCCGGCTTTGTCATCCGCGCCGAATTCCGTCGGGAACCATTTTTCCGTAATCGGTTTGTCATTAATCGGCGGTTCATCGGCAAAAGCAACGGTGTAACCCATCGCCAAAGCCATGCCGCCCAGAAGGGAAATTCTTGCTAACGCTCTCATGTAGATCCTCCAGAAGTTGTTTTTAACACGTACTTGAACTGCGTCTAACCAATAAATTCGGCGCGACGTTAGTAATGCTCGCATATCTGAAATAACGGTGCAAGTAGTTGCGTGGCCCGCGTGATGGGATTCCTCGTATATACACGCGTCTCAATGCTTAAGAAATGCCTAGAGAGGCGTATGGATATTGGCTCGCAAGCCATTACCGCACCATTGAGACAATGTTCGTCGCGGGAATGACGATCAATTTAGTGTCACGCCCGCAACTTAAAACGCTGAATCTTACCGGTCGCAGTCTTCGGCAACTCGGTGACGAACTCGATCCAGCGCGGATATTTAAACGGCGCGAGCTTGCCTTTGACGTGTTGTTTCAAATTATCGAATAGCGCGTCGCTCTCCGCTACGCCTGCTTTCAAAACAACGAACGCTTTGGGTTTGATGAGCTGATCTTCGTCGGCCTTGCCGACTACGGCCGCCTCAAACACGGCCTCATGTGTGACGAGCGCTGCTTCGACTTCGACCGGCGACACATATTGGCCGCTGACTTTGAGCATGTCGTCGCTGCGGCCGCAGTAGACGTAATAGCCGGCTTCGTCTAGCAGATATTTGTCGCCGCTGTTGGTCCACTCGCCGGAAAACGTTTGATGCGAGCGTTCGCGATTGTTCCAATACATAATCGCGCGGGTCGGACCTTTCACCTGCATGTCGCCGATTTCGCCTTGCTTAACCGGCTCACCGTAGTCGTTGACCAGGCGAATTTCGTAGCCGGGCACGGCTACTCCGGTTGTGCCGTAACGGACATTATCCGGTCGATTGGACATGAAAATGTGCAGCATTTCGGTAGAGCCGATGCCGTCCAAAATATCGACGCCGAAATGCCGCTGCCAGCGCTCGCCCAACTCTTTCGGCAGGGCCTCACCGGCGGACGTGCAACGGCGCAACTTCACGGCATCGGCACGCGGCAAATCGGGGCTGGCGAGCATCGCGGCATACAATGTGGGAACGCCATAAAAAATCGTCGGCGAGCGTTTGGTGAGCCGCGCGAATACAGCGGCGGGCGTCGGACGTTCGGCCATCAGGATCGTGGTTGCGCCGACGCTCAGCGGAAAACTCAAGCCATTGCCAAGTCCGTACGCAAAAAATAACTTGGCGGCGGAAAACACGACATCGTCTTCTTGTATGCCCAAGATCGGCTTAGCGTATAGGTCGGCGCTCTGCACCAGGCTGGAATGGGCGTGCACCGTGCCTTTCGGCGCACCGGTGCTGCCGGAAGAATAGAGCCAGAAACACATGTCGTCGGCCGTCGTTGCAGCGAAAGATTTTTCAGTTTCGGATTCGTTGAGCAGCGTTGCAAATGCCGTTTGGCCGACACCGGCTGTTCCGGAAACGACGCTGTGCCGCAGATGTGGCAATCCCTTTTCAAGAATCGGCGCGAAGACCGGCAACAGCGCCTCAGACACGATCAGCACTCGCGCACGACTGTCTTGCAGCATGTAATCGTAATCCTGCGTCGTTAGCAGGGTATTGACGCATACCGGCACGACGCCGGCCTGAATCGCGCCGAGAAATGCAACCGGAAAATCGATGCCGTCGTGCAGGGCGAGCAAGATGCGCTGCTCCGGCGCGACGCCTAAGCGTTTCAAGCTATTGGCGAATCGCGCGGCGCGATCGGCAAGTTCGCGGTAGGCATAGCTTCCCACGTCGTCGATGTACGCGATCTTGTTGGCGCGATCGCCTCGCAGGTTGCGCTGTAACAAATCAGCCGCGGCGTTATAGTAATTCGAAGTAATCATGGTCAGAAATTATGATTGAAGACCGCAAAGAAATTCCTCAAGTTCCGGCGCCAGAGGTGCGGTCAAGCTCATCGCCGCCTGCGTTATGGGATGTTCGAAACTCAAGGAAGCCGCGTGCAAGAACATACGTTTCAGCCCGCACTTCGATAATTCGCGATTTAGTGCGAAGTCGCCGTATTTCTCGTCACCCAAAATCGGGAAACCGAGATGAGCTAGATGAACGCGAATCTGGTGGGTGCGGCCGGTCCTGAGCTCGGCCTCCAACAAGGAATAATCGGGCCAAACTTTGGTTTTACGGAAAATCGTGTGGGACGCCATGCCGTCTTCGTCAACCGATACGCGGCGCTCGCCTGCGCTGGTCACAAACTTGGTTAGACTAAGTTTGACACTTTGTTTATCGTTTTTCCACTGTCCTTTGACCAGAACTTGGTAGCGCTTGTCCGTGCCACCGTCGCGCAACAATGCGTGCATGCCCAACAACGCGGCGCGCTTTTTCGCCAGTAGCAATACCCCGGACGTGTCTCGATCGAGCCGATGCACCAGCTCCAAAAAATTCAGCTCCGGCCGCGCGGCGCGGCAGACTTCGATGGCGCCGGAGCTAATACCGCTACCGCCATGCACCGCCAGTCCGGCAGGTTTGTTGAGGGCGAGCAGGGTTTCGTCTTCAAAGATGATCGAGGGCATCGGCGCCAGCCTGGGAAAGCTCGGCTTCTGCGCCGGTTCCGCCACCCGGATCGGCGGCACGCGCAATTCGTCGCCTTCGCCGAGCCGGGTGGTCGGCTGGGCGCGCTTGCCGTTGACGCGGATTTCACCGCTGCGCACGATGCGATAGACGTGACTTTTCGGCACACCTTTTAATGTGCGAAAAAGATAGTTATCCAAACGCTGTCCTTCGCCCGATTCTGCTACCCGAACGAAAGTCACAGCATTTTTGCCTAAATCCTTCATATTGAATATACTATTGCTTGTCTCGAGCTTATCCGTGCGATCTTTCGCAGCAACTGAACAACAATCCTGCAACTTTTCGCGCGGGCTTCGGAAGACAAGGTTATTTCGCTCACCTCGATCTTGATCCGTCGATCGGCGCACCAGAGTAAGCTAGAAACCTCTGCTGCGCGACTGCCGTCAAAACAGAAAGTAGCGACGTTGAAAAAGTTACGCGCTCGATATACCGGATATTGTATCGGTCTTGCGCCGAGTTGATTGTCCTTAATTTGGGTGCCTCGGACGTGAGATCAGTCTTGAAAGCGCAGTGTTTTGCAATTGGTGCATCACTGCGTTGCAGCAAGACCCGTTGGCACACTATAAATTATCGTTACGTTTTATGATCACTTCATTTCACACTGACGTAATAGACGACCGGCGTTAAACGTAGCGCCTGGCTTGTGCCGACTTTCCCAGGCGTCAAGAGCGCGGGAGAGTTAAAAATGAAACGCATGTTGTTTAACGCAACCCAAGCCGAAGAGCTACGGGTTGCTATCGTCGATGGGCAAAAACTCATCGACCTCGATATTGAATACGCAGGAAAAGAGCAGCGCAAAAGTAATATTTATAAAGCGGTTATCACCCGCGTTGAGCCCAGTCTCGAAGCCGCCTTCGTCGACTACGGCGCGGAGCGCCACGGTTTTCTCCCCTTCAAAGAAATTTCCCGTGTTTACCTAAAAGGCGAGGACGGCGAGTTTTCCCGTTCGCGCATCCAGAGTATTCTCAAAGAGGGCCAGGAACTCATCGTCCAGGTCGATAAGGACGAGCGCGGCAACAAAGGCGCCGCGCTGACGACCTTCATCAGTCTGGCCGGCCGTTACCTGGTGTTAATGCCGAACAATCCGCGCGGCGGCGGCGTCTCGCGCCGGGTGGAAGGTGACGAGCGCACTGAATTGCGCGACGTCATGGATCAGATCGAAGTCCCGAACGGGATGAGCATCATCGCCCGCACCGCCGGGATTGGCCGCGCCGTCGAAGAATTGCAGTGGGATCTAAATTACCTGCAACAACTGTACACGGCCATTGAAGATGCATCCACCACGCAAACGGGCCCATTCCTGATCTATCAAGAAGGCAGCTTGGTTATTCGCGCCATCCGCGATTTGTTCCAGCCCGATATCGGCGAGATTTTGGTCGATACCGAGGCGATTTACGAACAGGCGCGGCAGTTTATGTCGCACGTGATGCCGGACAACGTCAACAAGGTCAAGCTGCACAAAGACGATGTTCCGTTGTTTTCGCGCTTTCAGATCGAGCACCAAATCGAGACGGCCTACCGCCGCGACGTCACATTACCGTCCAGCTGCGCCATCATTATCGATCACACCGAAGCGCTGGTTTCCGTCGACGTCAACTCGGCGCGCGCCACCCGCGGCGCCGACATCGAGCAAACCGCGTTTAACACCAATTGCGAAGCCGCCGATGAAATCGCGCGGCAATTGCGTTTACGCGATTTGGGCGGCCTGGTCGTCATCGATTTCATCGACATGGAAAATCAGCGCAACCAGCGCGAAGTCGAAAATCGCCTGAAAGACGCGCTGAAACACGATCGCGCCCGAGTGCAAATGGGCAAGATCTCGCGTTTTGGCTTGCTCGAACTGTCGCGCCAGCGCTTGCAACCGAGCCTCGGCGAGAGCAGCCACATCCCCTGCCCGCGTTGCGGCGGCACCGGTCATATCCGCGATATCGAATCCTCGGCGTTGCATATTCTGCGTATATTGCAGGAAGAGGCGATGAAGGAATCCACCGCATTGCTGCGCGTCCAAGTGCCGGTCGATGTCGGCACCTTCTTGTTGAACGAAAAACGCGCTGACATTCACGCGCTGGAAGCTCGCCTCAAAGTGAGCGTGGTGTTGATTCCGAATCCGAACATCGAGACACCCAACTACGAAATCGAACGCATCAAACAAGATGCGTTGGGCGAGACGGAAGTCGACACGCCGAGCTACCGGCTGGTGACGATTCCGGTTGCGGAAGATCCGACGCCTTCCGGCAAAGACTCCGAGTCCCGTCCGATTCGCCAACAAGCCGCCGTACAAGGCATTACGCCGGAAAAACCAGCGCCGATGCCTGTTGCGCCTATGCCCGTCATCGCCGACGCTCGCCCGTCATTGATTGGCCGCATCATGGACTGGTTCAAGAGTGGCAAGAGTGAAGAAACGTCGCCGGTCGCGGCTCCCGTCAGACGCAATTCGCACGGCAAGCCTAGCGGCGACTCGGAATCAGGTAATCGCAATCAACCGCGCGGCGATCGCAAACCCCGTCGCGAGCGGCCCGAACGCCAAGATCGGACCGAGCGTCCGGATAAAAGCCCGCGCAATGCCGAAGGCGGCGAAGGCCGCGACAGCGAGCGCGGACGTCAGAATCGCCCGCCGCGTCCGCCGCGCCGCCAAGAACCCATCGAAACTCAGACGGCTGTAGCGGCGATCGTTGCCGAAGCACCTGCCGAGTCCGTAGCGCGCGAAACCGGCGATGGCCGCAGCAAACGCGGTCGCCGTGGTGGCCGTCGTGAACGCGGTGAACGCCAGCATGGCGAACGCGGCGCGCAAGAAAATCTGCCCCTGGTAATGGCCGACGAAAATGAGAATGTCGAAACATCCGTCACGCCGACGCCATTACAGGAATCCGCACCGGCGCCGCGGCTGATGGAGGCGTCACCGCCGCCGCGCAGCGCACCAACGCGTCCGCGGGCGCCAGCGGCACAGCCCGTGGAAGTACAGCAGGAATTCGTACCCGAACGGCACGCAACGCCAACCGTGAGCGAATCTCAGCCACAATACGCGGCGCCGGCGCAAGATATCGCGATGAATCCGAATGGCGATGCTTCGCCGTCTCAGAGCGAGTCGCGCGACGAAACGCGCCCGCCACGGAACCCGCGTCGTCGCCGCCAGTTTGGCGGCCGGCACGAGCGTTCGGCGCCTGCAGAATTGGTGTTTGTCGAAACCGATCCCAATCAGTTAGCGGCGCCGGAACCTGTCGCGGACGTTGCAATGGAATCACCGCGCCGCGATCGTCCTTCGCGCCGCCCGCGCCGCAGCCCGCTTCCCTCCGAGCCGTTGCTGCAGGTGGAAACGGATAAATCGGGTAACTAGGCCATGGCCACCGCGATCGATTTTTATTTCGACTTCACCTCGCCTTACGGCTACCTTGCGGCGGCGCATATCGACGCGCTCGCCGCGAAGTACGACCGGCAGGTAAATTGGCATGCCATTTTGCTCGGATTCATTTTCAAGCAGACCGGCCAAGTGGCGCCGATGCAAGTGCCTTTGAAAGGCGATTATGTAATCCGCGACATGGCGCGTAGCGCGCGCTATCTCAACGTGCCGATGAAATTCCCGGCAGAATTTCCGAAAATGACGATCGCAGCGGCGCGCGGATTTTATTGGTTGAAAGACCAAGATGCGGTATTGGCGAAGAATTTTGCACAAAAGGTTTACCGCGCGTATTTCATAGACAACCGCGACATAGGCAATGCCGATGTCATCGCTGACATCGCGCAAAGCGCGGGAATCGATCGCGATTTTTTCACGAGTAACGTGCAAAGCGATGCGGTCAAGAAGCGCTTCAAGAATGAAAGCGATCAAGCCATCGCGCGTAAAGTTTTCGGATCCCCATACTTTATCGTCGACGACGAACCTTTTTGGGGCGCCGATCGACTGCAACAATTGGAACATTGGTTGAAGACCGGAGGATTCTAAACATGGCGATCGATCCGCAAGTTCAAGCATTATTGGACGCAGCAGCGCGCGCGGGGCGCACGCCGATCAACCTGCTTGCACCGGTTGAAGCGCGGATTCAGTTCAAGGAATTGCGCAAAGCTCTACTGCCGCCTACGCCCGAAATTGGATCGGTCGTCGATTTCAAGATTAGTGGCCGGCGCGGCCCAATTCCGCTGCGTCATTATCGACCGGTCGGAAAAAGTGCGGAACACGTGCTACCGGTGTTGATCTACTTTCACGGCGGCGGTTGGGTGGTCGGCGATCTCGATACCCACGATGCGTTGTGCCGTCAACTCGCCAATGGCGGCGAATGCGCCGTTATTTCAGTCGACTACCGCAAGGGTCCCGAACAAAAATTTCCGGCGGCGGTCGACGATGCCGAAGATGTTGTGCGCTATGTCGCGGCGAGCGGCGCGCAGTTAATAATCGACGGCGCGCGCATTGCCGTAGGCGGCGATAGCGCCGGCGGCAATTTATCGATCGTCGTCGCGATGATTTGCCGCGATAATGGCGGTCCGGCGCTCAAATTTCAATTGCTGATTTATCCGGCGACCGATATGGCGATGGAACATCCATCGCATTATTCCTTTGCCGAAGGCTATAACTTGACGCGCGATCTGATGCTTTATTTTCGCGCACATTATTTGAATAACATGGCTGAGAACAAGGACTGGCGCGCCTCTCCGTTGCTTGCACGGAGCCACGCCAACTTAGCACCGGCGTATGTTTTAACCGCGGGCTTCGATCCGCTGCGCGACGAAGGCAAAGACTTCGCGAACAAGCTCACTGCGGCCGGCGGCAAAGTCCGTTATCACTGCTACGAAGGAATGATTCACGGCTTCATCACCATGTCCGGCGTGTTGCGCGTAGCGAACGAAGCGATTGCCGATTGCGGCAACGAACTGCGCACGCACCTCAGTTAGTTTTTTCGCTCCAGTCAAAACTAAATTGGCCAAAGCGGCGGCCGATCAGATCGAAGGTTTTTTCCTTCACGTCGCCACCGCGATCGAGTATCAACGTGTAGCGTCCACCGTCGACCTTAACGAAAAATAATGGGCCGTCGGCAACGGAATTAATAATCGTGTCGCCGGATATATTCAGAATTTTAATATTGACTTCGCCAGGCGCAACGGGTTTGTGGTCGGCGGATAAAAACAATTGAAGTCCGAAGTCAGGCCCGCGTTTTTTAATCGCAGCGGCATCCTCGTCCGTGACGCCGCCGGATAAGTAAATCGTATGTTCAAACTTCTTCGGTTTTGAAAGCTCGTCGGCTCTGGCGGTCAAGCCAAACGCAACGGCGCAACAAACCAGCGCGGAAATTATTTTTTGCACTACTTTCCCCTCGGAATCGTTAACAGCTATTGTATCCCTAAACGTATTCTCATTCGCTGGTTGTTAAACCGATGGCAAAATTCTTAACCCGACATGCAGCGTCGGCAGTCGCGCCTATCGACTGTTTGCCGATTCGCGATTTAGAATGATCAGGTGCTGCAGGAAGCCTCGTGCTGCGTCTTCCGCAAGATCGAGCACAAGCTCAAATCCCTGCGAACCGCCGTAATACGGATCGGGGACTTCTTTTAATTTAGACTTCTGGGCATAGTCCAAGAAAAGCGAAACCTGCGCTTGTGCGCCGTTTGGATAAATCGCCTTTAGGTCGCGCAAATTCTTTTGATCCATTGCCAGAATGTGATCGAATTCGTGAAAATCCTGCGGCCGCACCTGCCGCGCTTTAATCCGCGAAAGGTTGTAGCCACGCCGCTGCGCCGCTTGCTGAGCGCGCCTATCCGGCGGATCACCTTTCTGATAGTCGCTAGTGCCGGCAGAATCGGTTTCGATCTGCATTGATAATCCCGCTGCTTCGACGACGTGACGAAAGACGCCCTCCGCCGTTGGCGAGCGGCAGATATTTCCCATACATACAAACAAAACTTTGATCATAATTAGATGCTAATTCACTACAAAAAAATAACAAACAATGCGCTAGGCGTATTATATTCGTGCGCCGCGAAACAACCTTGGAATACTGAGCGAGACTTCCTCATATTATGGGCGCGATGACTAAAAAACTACCCATCCTCATTGCCGGAGGCGGTATCGGCGGCCTCGCCACCGCGCTGGCGCTTGCCCGGCGCGATCTGAGCAGCCATGTGCTCGAACAAGCACCGGCATTTGGCGAAGTCGGCGCCGGCATTCAGCTCGGGCCCAACGTTTTCAAGTTATTGGAATTCCTCGGCATCCGTGAGGCGATTGATCGCGTCGCGTTTTTTCCCGACAAGCTGGTTATGCGCGATAGCATTTCGGGCGAAGAACTGGCGCACATTCCGGTCGCGTCCAACGCGTTTCGTGAGCGCTTCAACTATCCACACGGCGTGATCTATCGGCCCGATCTAATGAATGTTTTAATCGAGGCGTGCAAAAAGTCCGCCTTGATTCAACTTTCCAACAATCAGAAAATTATCGATTTTAGCGACGATGGCGATAGCGTGAGCGTCACCACTTCGGTGGGATCTAGCCATCGCGGCTGCGTGCTGATTGGCGCCGACGGCTTGTGGTCGACCATTCGCGAAAAAATCGTCGGCGATGGAGCGCCGCGCGTCTCCGGACATATTGCCTATCGAGCGGTGCTGCCGATGTCCGAAATTCCTGCTTCGCTACGCAGTAATTCGATGGTGTTGTGGGCGGGGCCGAAACGGCATTTCGTACATTACCCGTTGCGCGGCGGTGAACTATTTAACATGGTGGCGATTTTTCACAGCGGCCGCTACAGCGAAGGTTGGGACGTCTACGGCGAACCCGAAGAATTAATGCAGCGCTACGACAGCGCGATTGCGCAAGTGAAAACGCTGCTCGGCAGAATCAACACCTGGAAAATGTGGGTGTTGTGCGACCGCGAACCCGTCAAAAACTGGAGTAAAGGCCGCGTAACGCTGCTCGGGGACGCCGCCCATCCGATGCTGCAGTATCTCGCGCAAGGCGGCTGCATGGCGATCGAAGATGCGGCGGTGCTGACACGGCAAATCTCGATCCACGGCGACGAGCACGCCGCAGCGCTACTCGCCTATCAGAACGAGCGCTACCTGCGCACTGCGCGAGTACAATTGACTGCGCGTTTTTACGGTGAAATCTATCACGCCGAAAGTGTCAAAGCGGAAGTCCGCAATCAGATGTTCCAAGCCAACCCGCCCTCTATGGAAGGGCTGGCGTGGCTATACGACGGAATTAAGGAATAACGATGAACATGTTTGCGCAACCGAAATCAAACCTTGAGCGTCAGGCGTTCTATCAGAAAATCGATCGGCGCCATCTAACACCATTGTGGGAAGTAATCGGCGATCTGGTCATTGCGCAACCCAAATCCTATTGCGTCGCCGCGCTGTGGCAATACGCGCCTTTGCGCGAGCACTTGCTCGAAGCCGGGCAACTTATAAGCGCCAAAGAAGCGGAACGGCGTGTATTGGTCCTCGAAAATCCCGCTCTGCGCGGCGCGTCGTCGATCACCAACACGCTTTACTGCGGCTTGCAATTGATCCTCCCCGGCGAAGTCGCGCCGACCCATCGCCACACGCAATCGGCGCTGCGCTTTGTCGTCGAAGGCGAAGGCGCGTATACCGCAGTGGATGGCGAGCGCGTCACGATGCATCCCGGCGATTTCATCATCACGCCGTCGTGGGCGTGGCACGATCACGGCAATCCCGGCGACGCACCGGTAATCTGGATGGATGGCCTGGACATCCCGCTGATACGCACGCTGGATGCCGGTTTCGCGGAACGTTACCCTGATGAAATTCAGCCGGCAACGCAACCCGAAGGCGACGCGTCGCAACGCTATGGCATGAACCTGCTGCCAGTCAACTACACGCCGACCTCGCGCACCAGTCCTATATTTTCTTATCCGTACGCGCGCAGCCGCGAAGCCCTCGAGAAACTTTCACGCAGCGGCCCGATCGACCCAGTCGACGGCACCAAGATGCAATACAGCAATCCTGCCACCGGCGGATTTGCGATGCCGACCATCGGCACATTCATCCAGTTGTTACCGCGCGGCTTTCGCGGCCAATCGTCGCAGGTCACCGATGGCGCCATCTTCCACGTCGTCGAAGGGCAAGGCCGTTCCGTGATTGGTGACCAAGTTTTCGAATGGCGCGAGAAAGATATTTTCGTCGTTCCCTCGTGGGTGCCTTGTCGCCATGAAACAGATGCTGACGCGGTGTTGTTCAGCTTTTCCGACCGGCCAGTCCAGCAAGCGTTGGGCCTGTGGCGCCGCGCGACATGAGCAAAGCGTTCACCAAAGAAAGCGACAACGCACCGGAAGATGAAGACGAAGAAGTCGTCGCGCCGTTACCCGCCGGCAGCAAGAATTACATGACGCCGGCGGGACACATACGCATGCGCGAAGAGTTCGATCTACTATGGAAAATCGAGCGGCCGAAATTGGTCGAGACCATCCACTGGGCCGCCTCCAATGGCGACCGCTCGGAAAACGGTGACTACATCTACGGCAAACGCCGCCTGCGGGAAATCGATCGGCGCATACGCTATTTGGGCAAGCGATTAGAGAACGCCGAAGTCGTCGACCCGGCAATACGTGACGATACCGATCAAGTTTTTTTCGGCGCGACGGTTGCGGTAGTCGATGATCAAAACCAAGAATCGACGTTCACCATCGTCGGCATCGACGAAGCCGACCTCAGCAAAAATCACATTTCGTGGATATCGCCGATGGCGCGGGCGCTGTTGAAAGCGAGCGAAGGCGACACGGTGATACTGATTACACCGGGTGGACGGCGTGAGATGCGGATACTTGAAGTGCGCTATGAAACGGTTTAGATTATCCTAGAAACGGCAGTTGACCCCTGCGTCGGGGCGCCAC
>JANNFT010000095.1:0-1743 GCA_031380185.1 Pseudomonadota bacterium | reverse complement strand
TCGCTGCCGCTCGACTACGCCATCAAGACGGTGAAAGGCAATGGCAAACGTAAGGTTGCGGTGTTTTCAGATCCTGATTGCCCCTATTGCAAGCGTTTGGAAAATGAGCTAACCAAAGTCACAGACGTGACGATTTACACGTTCCTTTATCCGATTGCCTCGCTGCATCCCGATGCGGCGCGTAAATCTAAAGCGATTTGGTGTGCGCCGAACCGGCAGAAAGCATGGGACGACTACATGCTGCGTGGTGAACTCGCCGCCGATAAATCTTGCGATAACCCGATCGAGGAAATTCAAGCAGTCGGTCAAAAGCACAAAATGAATGGCACGCCGACTTTGGTGTTTGCCGATGGCCGTGTAGTGCCGGGCGCGATTCCCGTGTCGGACATGGAAACTTATTTGAACGCTAAGTAACGTTGCTGGATACAGCGTCGCGGCGGCTAGTTGGTCGTGACGCTGTAGTCTTTCGGTAGCAACACCCACATTTGGCCGGACTGTTTCATCGTGCCAGCCTGCTTTCCGGCCGTATCGCCAAATCCCCAGAAGAAATCTGCGCGCACCGCGCCGTTGATCGCGCCGCCGGTATCTTGTGCAAGCATCAATCGATTCAGCGGTTTCTTTGAATTCGGATAGGTCGTCGCGAGATAGACCGGCGAACCGAGCGGAATCACGCGCGAATCGACTGCGATGCTGCGCTCCGCCGTGAGCGGCACGCCGAGCGTGCCGATCGGGCCGGTTAAGGTGCTCGGCAATTCCTTAAAGAACACGTAGCTCGGATTGCCGTTTAGATATTCGGAAACCTTGTAGGGATTGGCGCGCGCCCACGCTTTAATGCCTTGCATCGAGGTTTGCGCTAATGTGAGTTCGCCTTTGTCGATCAACAGCCTTCCAAGGGAACGAAACGGATGACCATTCTGATCGGCATAACCGACACGCATAGTCGCACCATCGTCGAACTGTACGCGACCCGAACCTTGGATATGCAGGAAAAACGATTCGATCGGATCGTCCACCCACACCAATTCTTTGTTCTTTAGCGGTTGACTGGGATTTTCGATGCCGCCACGATCGAGATAAGGGACAATGCGATTACCTTCCATGCGGCCGCGTAAGCGCTTATTTTTCAATTCCGGGTAGACATCGCCGAGCTCGATCATGATCAAATCCTCGGGCACTTTGTAAAGCGGATAACGATAGCGTGTGGTTTGCGTGCGACCGCCATACAGCAGCGGCTCGTAGTAGCCGGTGATCGTCCCGCTGTTGCTGCCGTCCGGATTGAAAACTTGATAGGGGACAAAATTGTCTTCGAAAAATTTCGTCAAGGTCGAATTATTCGGATTCATCGGCACGCTTTGCGCAAGGCTGCAAACCGATTGCCATACGACTTGCGATTGCAATTGACTGCAACTTTTGAGAAATGCCTGCCAGGCGTCGAGTGGATTGTCGCGATTCCAACCGGGCAGGGAACTCCAGTTGCTGGCGACCAATGTGCCGCGGGCTTCGGGGACGACATTGGGCGCCGTTGGCGGGATCGGCGCGACCAGCGCTGCTTTGTCGCTGACGCTGGGGGCCGTCTGGTCGCAACTACACTCGGCAGCGTCGCTCATAGTGGCACGCAGCCCCGTGGCCTGGGCGAGCACAATCGCGCCGCTAAGATTGGGCGCCACTGGGCGTACCTTCGCGGTGATCCAGGTCGCGCAACCGCTGAAACAAAAAAGGCTAACTGCGAGAGCGGCAAATACA
>JANNFT010000091.1:0-2155 GCA_031380185.1 Pseudomonadota bacterium | reverse complement strand
CGCAGACGCGCAATATCGGCCTCCAGTATGCCGAGCGCGAGGAGCCACACGACTCCGGGGAGAAACGTCTTTATCAGACTCCCGAATGTGAAGGAGCCGAAAATATTCAAGCCGTTGACCTTTTGAGCCGCGAAATTTCGCGGCTCGCGATTGCCGAATAGCGAGGATAAAGCATAACTTTATATACTTTCGTCTAGTCCGTTCGCCATGTGGCAAGAGCGAGGTTTTAAAACTACCATGCGCGGGTTTTTGCGAGTATGGCCTCGCGGGAAAGAAAATTCAATATAAGATCAACGGATGATTTTGAAGCGAAAATGGTCCAATGTACCCACTTCGTACATCGATTCAATTTAACGGTACGCAAACGCCCGAGTACTACCTAACCGAGAGAAATCACAATGTCTCGGGTGATAGAAATTTCTCATTTGATCTCCTGCACTTACGTATCACGCTGAAGTATTACAAAAGGGCAACGCGGTCACACACATTCGAACTTGCAAGCGATTGCAGCGAGCGCCTTGGGGCGCCGGATTTCATAGGCTTGCCAGGATGCGGGCAGTATCGTTGGCGCGCGAAGAAGCGCGAGAGCATCAGATCTCGTCATCGGAGCCGCCGCTGCGCTTTGCAGCCTTCTCTGCGATCTCGCGACGGACCCGTTCCACTTCCATGCGCCGCGCTTCTTTCGTTCCCCAGCGCGGCTGTTTGGCGGCGAGTTGCGCTTGCTCCTTTTGTCGGCGCATTTCATCCTGCTTGCGCAACCAAGCTTCCGTCTGCTCGCGTGCGGCGGCCATTTGTTGCGCCACCCTTTCGCCGCCTATAGGCGTCGACATCGGCGCGAGCTTTGCCCGATCCAACAGCGCATTGATGTGCCCCCAGTGCTGGGGATCCGCGCCTTCCGCAACGAGGCGCAGATTGAGCGCATCAACTATCGGCAGCCATGATTCGCCCGAGGCGTCGCGTCGTCGCACTGCCAGAGCCGGGTTGAACTGGTACCAACCCAATGCGAGGCGCACGAACAGGCGACGGTTGTAGGCATAATCGCGATCCACCTCGTTGCGCGACAACAGATGTGAGAGGTGCTGCCGCTTGTTTCGTTCTGGCCACAGCACGCCGGCTGGTAGGTGCTTCCAGGCCTCAAGAACGGCCGCCGTCTCGAAGCCGCCGCGCTCGCGCCAGAGGTAGACGACAAACCGCGACTTGAACAACGTCCACAGCGTCTGAAACAGGAAATACTCGGACAGGTGCCGATCGATACGCACCAGCCGTTCGCCACTCATCACGTCTACCGCCGCCGGCGCAATAAGATCGTACAACGCGGTGAAAGGCCCCGTGGCAAACTTCGCGTCGCGGAATGCTTCGAGCATCGCCCAGTGCAGCGCGTTGCGGCCGAGGTGATCGGTGAGTTCCGGATTGGCGCCGCGCGCGAGTAGCGCCTCCACCAGCGCCACGTTGCCCGCCGCCGCAGCGGCCATCAGCGGTGTCTGATTCATGGGCGTTCGGTGGTCGACACCGTGACGCTCGCACTGTTGCAGGATGTCCTTGAAGCGCGGTGCGAAGTAAGTGATGAAATGCTTGCGGCCCAGAGTCGGCCGCTGTTGCGCGAAGGCGCGGGCGGCGTCGAAACGCGCCTCGCTCGAGAGCCAGCCAGCGAGCACTGGCTCATCAAAGCAGGTGGCATACTCGTAGAGTTGCTGTTTCGCCTTGCCACCGGGAGCGTGGTCACGAAATACCTTGGTGAGCGTGTCGCGCAGCCGCACTTCGTCGAATACCGGCCAGGGCACCGGCGTCTGCTTGAGGATGCCCTGGCGGATGGCGTCGGCTTGCTCCTGCTTGCCCTGCAATTCGAGCTTGCGCGCTTCCTTCTGCCAGTCGTCGAGGCTCGATGCCTTGGCCTCGACCTTGACCTGTTCGGCGCCTTGCTGGACGGCCAACAGACGCAGCAACGGATGGCCGATGTCAGACTCGATCAAGTAGACATTGCGGATGGCGCGAGTCAGTGCAACGTAGAGTGCGTTGATATAGAACTTGTAAATCTCTAGGGACTTGTCGGCCTTGTCCTTCGCCCGCCGGTAGTCAAGGTCGTCTGCGTTCAGGTCGGCCGCCGATACGCCCTCGACAATCTCGGCGAATGGGTTGCGATTACTAGAGATAAAAC